>NZ_JAQGFU010000008.1:0-76392 GCF_030078455.1 Klebsiella sp. Ech2A
ATTCAGGCTGCCGCCGGTCAGCAACCCCGCCCCGGAAGTGGTGCCGCTAACGCCGATCGTCGGCGGCAGCCTGAATCTGGCGCAAATGGGGATGCCGGACGGCATTACGCTGAGCGGCGGCCAGCTGCAGGGCGGCGCGAGCTTTACGCTGCCCTCCGATCAGGTGGTCACCCACGCTGAGCTGATGCTGGACGTCCGGGTTTCTCCGGAGATGGCCGCCCGCAACGCCACCCTGCAGCTGATGCTCAACGGCCAGCCGCTGGGGACGGTACCGCTGGGTACGGACGGTGCGGATATCTCGCACTTCCAGCTCGATATCCCGGCCGCGCTGATGGTCTCGAGCAATAATTTAAGCTTTAAGGTGAACGACGGCGACGCCATGCAGTGTCTGCTCAACGCGCGCGACGCCTCCGGCATCACCGTTTTACCCGCCTCGCGCTTTAGCTGGGAAAGCCAGCCGCTGAATATCAGCAACGACCTGAGCTTCTTCCCGCGGCCGTTCTTCGACAGCATGCAGATGACCCCGGCGGATATCGCGGTCGCCTACCCGCAAAACGCGGGTGCGGATATCTTCAGCACGGCGGCGCTGCTGTCGTCATGGCTGGGTATTCAGGCGGACTATCGCGGGATTGCCTTCAACGCCCTGCGCGACCGTTTGCCGGAGCGAAACGGCATTATCATCGGCCATCCGGGCGACCAGGTGGGCGGTTTGACCCTGCCGCAAACCGACAGGCCGCTGCTGCAGGTTGTTGATAACCCCGGCAACCCGAGCTACAAGCTGCTGCTGATCGTCGGGCAGAACGATGCGGCGCTGCGCGCGGCGGCCTGGCGGCTGACCCGCGGCAATATTGCGCCGCAGACCGCGAGCATGACGGTGGAGCCGCAGGCTATTCCGCTGGGTAAACCGTACGACGCCCCGCGCTGGATCCCAACCGATCGGCCGGTCAAAATCAGCGAGCTGCTGCGTAAAGATCAAAGCACGACGGTGAGCGGAGTGTGGCATGAACCGCTGCGCGTCGCTTTCCGCGCGGCGCCGGATCTCTACCTGTGGGATGGCGAAACCATTCCCCTGCAGATTAGCTACCGCTTCCCGTCCGAAAGCTGGATCAACGAAGACAAGTCGCTGCTGAGCGTCACGCTGAACAACACCTTCCTGAACAACTTGCCGATGAACAAGCAGGGGCCGCTGGAGAAGCTGTGGCGTCACCTGGGCGGCGATGCCCGCCAGGAGCGCTTTACCATCCCGCTGGCGCCTTACCTGATCTACGGGGATAACCAGCTCTCGCTCTACTTCAACGTGGTGCCGAAGGATAACGCCCCCTGCTCGGTGCTGCTGAATAACAACATCAAGAGCCGCATTACCGACGACTCATGGATTGATTTGAGCAGCACGCGACACTTCTCGCTGCTGCCGAACCTCTCCTATTTCGTCGGCGCCTCGTTCCCGTTCTCGCGGCTGGCGGACTACTCGCAAACCGTGCTGCTGCTGCCGGAGCAGCCGTCGGATACGCAGGTGGCGACCCTGTTAAACCTGGCCGCGCGTTCGGGTAACGCCACCGGCACGGCGCTGGCCAACAACCGGGTAGTGCTGGGGGTTCCTGAGGGCGGCGCGGGCCTGCAGTACCTGCGGGATCGCGACGTGCTGGCGGTCAGCGCCCTGGACCAGAAAACCTTTAACCAGCGCCTGCTGGCGGACTCTCCGTACAGTCCGGTGGATAACCAGCTCAGCGTCCGCGAGTCGGGAGGCTGGGCGAAGGTGCAGCGCTGGCTGACCGGCGACTGGACCTCCGCCAGCGTCGATGCCGACCGCTACTTCTCCTCCAGCAGCGCCTGGCGCGGCTTTATCAGCTACCGTTCGCCGTGGAATTCCCGGCGTACGGTGGTGGTGGCGATGGCCAGCAATGACGATCAGCTCGCGAGGCTGAAAAGCGACCTCGACTCGCCGCGGATCAACGCCGGCATTCGGGGCGATACGGCGGTGATCACCAGCGATAACGGCGTACGCAGCTTCCAGGTCAGCACGCCGTTCCCAAGCGGGCAGATGCCCTGGTACATGATGGCTATCTGGTACGCTAACCAGCATTCCGGCCTGCTGGCGATCCTCGGGCTTCTCGCCACATCGATAATCGGCCTGGCGTTAACCGCCATGTTTAAACGGCATGCTCGCAAGCGTTTGAGTTCGGGGGATGGCCAATGAAACGAGCGATCAAAATGAATAGCAGGGCAACCCGCAGACTATCGACCTTCTGCCTGTCAGGCGCGCTGACGCTGGGCGCATTCGGCGATGCCCTTGCCGCGAGCAACGATGCCGCGCTGCAGGCGCTTTTTGCTCAGGCCAACTACTGGCATGAAAAATCCCACGACGAGCTGGCGATGGAGTCGCTGCAAAAGGTGCTGCTGGTGGATGCCAACAACACCCAGGCCCTGTACCTGATGGCGCTCTGGGCGCAGCAGGGCGGCGATCTTCAGGCGGCGGCGCAGTGGCGGGCGCGGCTGGCGAAACCCTCGCCGAACAGCGCCAGCCTGCAGGAGCTCGACAATGCCAAAAAAATGACCCAGGTGCCGCAGGGGCAGCTGAGTCTCGCCAGGCAGCAGGCGCGCAGCGGCAACGTGCCCGCCGCCCTCGCCACCTGGCGCAGCATGTTTAACGGCAACGTCCCACCGTCGGGACTGGCGGCCGAATACTACATGACGATGGCCAGCGATAAAGCGCTCTATGCGCAGGCGATCGGCGAACTGCGCCAGTACGTGGCGCAGCATCCGCAGGAGAACGCGCCGCGCGTGGCGCTGGGTAAAGCGCTGACCTGGCGTGAGGATACCCGCCGGGAAGGGATTGCGATGCTGGAGCCGATGGCCAGCGGCAGCAAAGATGCCGACAGCGGGCTGCGCCAGGCGCTGCTGTGGCTGGGGCCGCAGTCCGGCGACCAGCAGTTTTACGACACCTGGATGCAGCGCCACCCGCAGGACACCGAGGTGCAGAACTACTATCGCCAGCGGCTCAGCGGCCAGGCGCGCGGGGAAGGGTATGCCAACCTCAACAGCGGCAATACCACCGCCGCGAAGCAGCAGTTTGAACAGGTGCTGCAAACCAACCCGCAGGATGCGGATGCGCTGGCCGGCATGGGCTACATCGCGCAGCGTAACGGCGATTTCCAGGCGGCATCGCAGTATTTGACCCGGGCGGCGGATCTCGGCGGCGATGATTCTGCCGCGCGGCGCCAGCAGGCTGCCGATGCGCTGTTCTACGGCCAGCTGGCCCAGGCGCAGCAGGCCTATAAGCAGGGCAATATCAGCCAGGCGCTGGCGCTTTCCGCTCCGCTGGCCCAGCAGAGCGGGACGCGAGGCACCTCGGCGAAGCTGTTCCGCGCCGACGTTCTGCGGCATAACAAAGACCTGCCGCAGGCCGAGCAGACGCTGCGTTCGCTGCTCAACGAGCAGCCGCAAAACGGCCCGGCGCGGGAGAGCCTCTATTACGTTCTGCGCGAGCAGAATAAAACGGCGGAGGCGCAGGCGATGCTGCGCACGCTGCCGGAGAGCCTGCAGCAAAAACTGCAGCCGCGCGTGGTGACCGGCATGCCGGGGGATTCGCTGCGCCGGCAGGCGCAGGAGCAGGCCAGCAGCGGCAACGTGAGCGGCGCCATCGCGCTGCTGCGCCAGGGCGTATCCCGCTACCCGGATGACGCCTGGATGCGGCTTGATTTAGCCCGGCTGCTGCAAAAATCGGGCAACGAGAGCGAGGCCGCCTCGACGATGGCGGCGGCCTGGCGTCCCGGCGCCAGCAGCACCTCGCTGTACGCCGCGGCGCTTTATGCCAGTGAAAACGGCGGCTGGCAGCAGGCGCAAACGCTGCTGGGGCGTATTCCCGCCGCCAGCCAGACCAGCCAGATGCGCGATCTCCATCAGCGGGTGAACTACAACCTGCAGCTGGTGACGGCGCAAAACTACCTGGCGCAGGGCAATACGGTTGCCGCCTCCAACACCCTGCGGGCGATGGCCGCTACGCCGCCGAAATCGCCGGCGGACGTCGGCAAGCTGGCGCGTCTGCTGGCGCAGAGCGGCGATGTCACGACCGCCGTCTCGCTGGTACGCAACAACATCAGCGGCGGGATCTCGGGCAACGCCGGCGATTATGCCGATCAGGTGACGGTGCTGAATCAGGCGGGTCTGACCCGCGAAGCGCAGAATCTGCTGAGCAACCCGCAGCTGCAGGCCAGCAGTACGCCGACGCAGCTGGCGAGCATTCGTAATGGCTATGTGATTAACGAAGCGGATCATCTGCGCGAGCAGGGGAACTACGCCGCGGCGTACGACAAGCTGATGGGCGCGATGCAAAGCGACCCGCAAAATACCGACCTGATGTTCGCGATGGCGCGCCTCTACCAGAGCGGCAAAATGAACAAAGAAGCCGGGGTGGTTTACGACTACCTGATGACCCGCGATACGCCGGATCAGGCGGCGCGCAGCGGGGCGATTGACGTTGCGCTCTCGTCCGGCGACAGCGGCCGAGCGGAGCAGCTCGCCGGCGGCCTGCGTCAGGATAATTCGCCGGACCGCCTGCTGCTGCTGGCGCGGGTCGAAGAGGCGCAGGGTAACCATCAGCAGGCGATGACCTATCTGCGCAGCGCGCGCGGCAAGCTGCTGGGCTTACAGAGCAGCAACAGCGCGCAAACGCCGACCGTTGGCGGCGTGCTGGCGGCGGATAACCCTTTCGTGGGCGTCTCCCGCACCCCGACGGCGACGCGCACGGCCTCCACCTACGGGCAGTATATGCCGTGGCAGGTCGCGCAGGTGTCGACGGGAGACGGAACCTCGCTGCCGGGGATCCAGCGTCCCGATCTGCCGGTAGAGACCGCGCAGACTCGCACGCTCCGCCAGGTGGATACCATGATGGAGTCGCTGCAGGAAAAAACCGGTACCTGGCTGCAGGGCGGGATGGAGGTGCGCGGGCGCGATGGCGAATCCGGTACCAGCAAGCTGACGGAAATGAAAACGCCGCTGACCTGGTCCTCGTCGCCGTTTGGCGATTCGCGCTTTGATTTCACGGTCACGCCGATCACGCTGAATGCCGGTGCAGCAACGGGAGATGCATGGCGACGCTATGGCAGTAACCCGCTGGCGAACGCGGTGTCGAATATGATCTCCACTGCTACCAGTGAACAAGCCGCGATCGCGGCAATGACCGATACTGAGAAAGAGACGCTCTATGCCAGCTATCCGGGGGCTGAAACGCTAAACGGCATGGGGACGCTAAGCGCGTCGGACTACAATCCGACGACCGGCAGCGGTATGGAGAATTTGGCGAAGCTGAAAGCCTATGATTCCGGACAGGTTTATGAATACCTGACGGCCTCCAGCCTGAAACCCAGCGTGGATCAGGCCAGCGGATCAACGAATTCGCAAAATGCGAATGGTGTCGAGCTTAATATGGCGTTGAGTGGGGATCGCTATCGGGTAGATATCGGTAGTACGCCACTGGGCCAGGATCTGAGCACGCTCGTCGGTGGCGTCAAATGGTCACCGAAATTAACCAACTATTTATCACTGGTTTTCACCGGTGAGCGTCGGGCGATAACGGATAGTTTGCTTTCATACGTTGGTCTGAAAGATTCCTACTCCGGTAAAAGTTGGGGAAGGGTGACCAAAAACGGCGGAACCCTGCAGCTGAGCTACGATGACGGCGACGCCGGTTTCTACGTCGGCGGCGGGGGCTATAGCTACCTCGGCGAAAATGTCGCCAGCAACACCAGCGTTAACGCCAACGCCGGGGTCTATCTGCGGCCTTACCACGACGAGTATCGGCAGCTGCAGACCGGCCTGAGCATGAGCTACATGGACTACTCGAAAAACCTGAGCTACTTCACCTACGGTCAGGGGGGCTATTTCAGCCCGCAAAACTACGTGAGCGTCTCGCTGCCGGTCAACCTGACGGAGAAATACGATAACTGGACGATGAAGCTGGGCGGTTCGGTGGGCTACCAGTCCTATAGCCAGGATAAGAGCGCCTACTTCCCGACCAACTCCGAGTGGCAGCGGACGCTGGAAACCGCGGTAACGGACGGGTTCGCCAAAGAAGCTTACTACTCGGCAACCTCGAAGAGCGGGATTGGCTACACCCTGCGAGCCGGCGCGGATTACAAGGTAAACAAACAGATGACGCTTGGCGGCCAGGTAGGCTATGACACCTTCGGCGATTACAACGAAAGCACCGCCGGTCTTTATATCCGCTATATGTTAGGAGATAACTGATCATGACGGAAAATAATAACGCGGAGGCGCTGGCCTGGTTTCAGCAGCAGCAGACGCCTGCCGGATGGTTCGATCTATTGATCGTGATGGTGGATGGCATGCTCAGCAACGCGGGCGAGCTGGAGAGTCAGCCCTTTCTGCGCCAGATGGGTGAGGAGCTGGCGGACAACTATCCTCTGCCGGAATCGGAGACGGTCGGCCAGCTGGAGGCCAATATCAACCAGCTGCTGAGCCGCTTCAAGTGGGGAGTAGTCAGCGTTGACGTCGGCGACGACGGGCTGCGGCTGCGCCATCGGGCGATGCCGGTCAGCCGCGACGAAGCGCGTCGCGTGCGCTGGTGTAATGCATTCTGTGCCATACTCGAAGGGCTTTATTCCCGCTGGCTGAGGGGGCAGGGCGGCGGCGCGCACGTTGTGTTACAGCGTGAGCGGCTGTTTTCTGTGTCTGACGTTCAGTTTCTCTACTTTCATCCATAACGAGTGCACTTATGTCCTTGCGTGCTTTAGTCGCAGTCATGGTTACGACGACGATGATGGTGCTTCCCCGCGCGTGGGCAGATACCGCCTGGGAAAGCTATAAATCCCGTTTTATGATGGCCGATGGGCGAATCGTTGATACCGGCAACGGCAACGTTTCCCATACCGAAGGGCAGGGGTTCGCCATGCTGCTGGCGGTCGCCAAAAACGATCGCTCTGCCTTTGATAAGCTGTGGCAGTGGACGGATAAAACGCTGCGTAATAAAGACAATGGGCTGTTTTACTGGCGCTACAACCCCGTCGCGCCGGACCCTATTGCGGATAAAAACGATGCGACCGACGGCGATACCCTGATCGCGTGGGCGCTGCTGCGCGCCCAGCAGCAGTGGGGTGATAAATCCTACGGCATCGCTTCAGATGCCATCACCGCGTCGCTGCTGAAGTCTACGGTCATCACCTTTGCCGGTCATCAGGTGATGCTGCCCGGTGCGAAGGGCTTCAACCGCAACGATCACGTCAACCTCAATCCCTCCTACTTTATTTTCCCAGCATGGCAGGCCTTTGCCGCGCGTACGCACCTGACGGCGTGGCGTAAGCTGCAGAGCGACGGGAAGGCGCTGCTGGGTAAAATGGCGTGGGGTAAGGCGCAGCTGCCCAGCGACTGGGTGGCGCTGAGAGCGGACGGCAGAATGGAGCCGGCGAAGGAGTGGCCGCCCCGGATGAGCTACGACGCGATTCGCATCCCGCTTTATCTCTACTGGGCCGATCCGCAAAGCGCCCTGCTGACGCCGTGGAAAAGCTGGTTTCAGAGCTATCCGCGGCTGCAGACTCCGGCGTGGGTTAACGTCAATACCAACGACGTCGCCCCGTGGTTTATGACCGGCGGCCTGCTGGCCGTTCGCGACCTGACCACCGGTGAAGCGCAGGACGATCCGCAGCTTAGCGCGCAGGATGACTATTACTCCGCCAGCCTGAAGATGCTGGTCTGGCTGGCGAAGAACGACCGCCGCCAGGCAACGACCGGCGGCTGAACGGGCCGCGGGGGTGAAACCCTGCGGCCTTTTCGTTTTACTGCGGGTACGGAACCCAGCTTCCGCCGTTCAGCTGGACGTAAGGTTTCCCCTGATACTGAATGACGATGGCGTTGGCGTTCTCCGATACTGCGGCGCTCTGCGGCAGGTTGGCGGTGTACTGCGGCCAGTTCACGTTATCCTGGGTAAACATTTTGCCGTCGAGGGCGCGAACCACCAGCTCGGAGATCGCCAGATAGCTGCTCGGCTGGTCGATAACCAGCGGCGCGCCCTGGCGCGGTTCCTTCATACCGAAGAACTTCACCGCCGCCGGCACGTTAGTGATCGACGGGCTTGGGATATCGCGCAGGCCGGAGACCTGCATTTTATCGCCCTTCAGCGCCCCGCCGTGCTCCGGCACCACCACCACCATAACTTTACGACCCGACTTTTCCAGCTCGGTAAAGAAGTTGTCCAGTTCATCAAAGAGCTTCTGGGCGCGCACCTTGTAATCGGCCGTTTTGCTCTGGCCCGGGAAGTGGTTGCCGTCGTGGAGCGGCAGAATGTTGTAGAAGGTCGCGGTGCGCGCATCGCCCTGCTTATCTTCCGTTTCCAGCCAGCGGTTCAGGGTCGCCAGATCGTCATACACCGGCGAGCCGTCGAAGGCCTGCAGGCTGACCGGCAGACCTTTCTGGTCCATCAGCGGGCTTTGCATGCCGCCCAGGCTGCGCAGCTCTTTCAGGAAGTCGCCAAACAGGCCGTTGTGGCCCAGCATCAGCTGCTGGTTGAAGCCGAGCTTCGCCAGATTTTCAAACAGGTAGCACTCGCTGCCCGACGGCTGATACAGATTGGAGTGCGACAGCTGGCCGCAGCTGGCGCGGAGCAGGCGAACCGCCGCCGGGCCGCTGTAGGAGGTCGCCGAATTAAAGTTTTTGAACACGATATCAAAGTGCTTCCACAGCGGATGGTCCATCAGCCCTGCGGCTTCGATATCGGACCATGACAGGGAGCAGATATTAATCACCAGCAGATCAAAGGGCTGGGCGTCCGCCGGCAGCTGCTGCGGGAACGGCGTCTTACGCTTCTGCTCCGAGGCATAGAACGCATTCAGCCAGCTGGTGAGGTTGGCGGACGTGGGCGGTTCGGTCTGCGGCGGAATATCGCCGTTAGCGGAAGCAGTGCCCGCCGCCGTTCCCCCGGCGTTGGTGGCGGTGATGACTGCGGTGGTTGCCGCCGCCGTCGTCGGCTGGCCGGCCGGCCACAGGGTAAAGGAGGGGAGCAGCGGGCTGACGGCGAGCCATATCATCATCGCCGAGACCAGCACCGTGACGCGCAGCCACTGGCTGATAAACAGCCACAGGACCAGCAGCACAAAGAAGGCGCCGACCATATTCCAGTTAATAAAGCGGGTCACCAGGTCCCAGATATAATCCGCGCTAAAGCCGGCAAGCTGGGAGCCCTGGCTGAAAATACTCTCCGGGCCGGGCAGCCAGGTGTCGTGCCAGAACAGCGCGATACCGAAGGGGATCGCGACCAGGTGGCGCAGGCGGTGCAGCCTATATTTCGGCAGCGGCACCAGCAAAAAGGCGAGAAACACCAGGTTAAGCAGCGGGTGGAAATTAAGATATCCCGCCCACAGCAGAGCAAACTTCACCAGAAAGTAGAAATTCCACCCGGCAAGGCCGCGCCAGTATTGCCAGAGCGGAAGCGGCGTTGCGGTAGTTTTTGGATTGGTCATTTATTCACTTTGCCTTGCTTAGCCGTCGCATCCCGGCGCAGTACGCCAGCCGGTTTAACATAACGGGGTTTAAAGAACATCAATCGTAAGGTGGTGCGGATACGGCGCTGGTAGTGGCGCGTAAGGTAACCTAACGGGAAAAACAGCAGCGCGCAGAGCACCACCAGCTGAATAATATCGCTAAGAGACATCATGATTTTTGCTCCACGTCGGTGGACAGCCGGTGCGGCTCAGGTATCCGGCGCCAGCTGCGCCCGTCGTGGGTGGCGTTGATCGCCTCGTTTTTGCCTACCGTAATAGGCAGCGGCGTGTTCCATTTATCCGCCGTGAGGCCGCGCATCAGCAAAATCTCCGCCGTGATTTGTTTATCTTCAAACCAAATCATGCGGTTAGAGAATATGTCGCCGGTAGGAAGCGGGAAAATATGGTTCAGCGCCGTATCCAGATCGTTGACGCGACAAAATGAGAGAAACAGCACCAGCCGGTTGTTGCCGATGGTCATGATATCGCCCATGCGGTTGGGCTTGCAGAGCGTCAACGCCTGCTCAACGCGCAGGCCCGGCGCCGGACGTAGCGCGACCATCACGCCTTTGCTGTCCGCAGGCAGCATGGTGTTGGCCATGATGTTATAGACCGCGGAGCAAAAGTCGTCCCACTTCTGATAGCCGCGCAGCTTGAGCGGCTGGCTCCAGGCTATAAGGGTGGCGTAGTCTTCCGGAATATGGCGGCTAAACTTCTGTTTCTGAACGCTCTCAATGAGCGTCAGGCAGCGCGACAGCGGCGCGCCGCTGGGGATCACCATATTCGCGCCGCTGCTGAGCAGCAGGCGTTCATCGGTGGCGCGCAGGCTGGGTGTCTGTTCGCGAACAATGATTTTTAATGCACTTCCGCGCTGGCGGCGCAGGGTGTGAATATGGCGCCCCAGCTGCTCGATCTGTACATTTTGCGTTACGCTGAACAGCAGAGTTGCCGCCTGCGCCGTTCTGGCGGCGTTGAACACGGCGTCGTTGGTATCAAACAGCGTCCAGTATTCCGACAGCGCCGGGGCGCCCTCAAGGACGCGTAAATTGCTTAATACGACCTTTTCATCGCTGCGCGGCTGGACGATCGTTTCTTCTTCCTGCGCCAGCCGCCATCCGGCTTCGTCTTGTAAAACAACCAGCTGCTGCTGCGCGCTTATTCCTTTTTCACTGCCCCACCAGGCAATATCGAACAGGAAGTTATCGCCCTGATAGCGGATGCTGGCGAGACCGGAAAGAGAACGATACTGATATAATAGCGGGGACAGCTGCTTATCATTATTGTTACCAGAATTAAGCACTAATAAAGAGCAATTGTGATATTTAGTCCATCGCGCTGATTTCTCTACCCACTTGCATAATTGTTCACTTTTAATATTTTGCCAGGCATTTTCAGCGCATAGCAGAATAAATAGATAATTGCCAGGTTCCAGCGAACAGAGTATATCACGGTGCATTTCTTCTAACCCTGCCGTCAGGTTCGGCAGGGTAAATAACACGATTTTTTCCGGGCCGCTGTTATTTTCTAATGAAATGATTTTACCTGGTTTCTCACCCATTACGATCGCTGCAACCTTGCCGTCTTTAGCCTGTGCGGCCAGCGTATGGTTGAGCAGACTTACCGCATCAACATAGCGGTCAACGTTGAGCCACCATACCCCGCCAACGGGCATATGGCTGACCTCGTCCCATAATGACGAAATACCCAAAGTATATACGATATCCACGACGCCCCTCGCGAGCCCTGATTTATACTGGATTAGTTTACTAGCGAAAGCGGCAGAGTAAACCTAACATTGAAATTAAAGAGCATCGGTCTTAGCATATAGGGCCATTTAAGAATGGCCTTGTACACTTCGGTTATTATTTATGTGTTGTTTGAATGGACAGTGAAATGCCAGGAAAAGAGCCTGTAGTGCCCTCAGATGCAACGCTGGGTTATACCTTTCAAAATGATTTCCTGGCGCTAAGCCGGGCATTTTCCCTGCCTGAAATTGATTACCACGACATTTCCCGACGCGAGCAGCTAGCTGCGGCGCTGAAACGCTGGCCACTACTGGCAGAATTAGCAGAGAAAAAGTAAAAAGTAAGGACGCCGTCGATGGCTATTCTTGGATTACAGGGCATCCGTGGCGGCGTGGGCACAACGTCGATTGCCGCGTCGCTCGCCTGGGCGCTACAGCTGCTGGGGGAAAGGGTACTGGTGGTTGATGCCAGCCCGGATAACATGCTGCGCTTTTTTTTCAACGTCGATGCCGGCCATCGTGAAGGGTGGGCGCGCTCCTTAATTGACGGCGGCGACTGGCGCGATGCCGGCATGCGCTACACCTCCCATATTGATATTTTGCCCTTTGGTCAGCTGACGCCGGGTGAAAGAGAGCACCTCGACAGGCTCTACCCGACGCTGGATCCCCTGGCCGCTATCGTGCAGCAGCTCGACCAGCAGGGCGATCGTCGCTGGGTGCTGCTCGATTTACCCGCCGATTTTTCCCCGCTGACCCGCTCGCTGCTCGACGTCTGCGACCGTACGCTGGTGGTGGTGCATCCGGACGGCAACAGCCATATTCGCCTGCATCAGCAGGCGCTAGCGGCGAATCGCGATATTCTGATCAACGATCTGCGGGTGGGCAGCCAGCTGCAGGAAGATTTATATCAGCTCTGGCTGGAGAGCCAGCGGCGCATTCTGCCGATCGCCATCCATCGCGATGAGGCGATGGCGGAGTGTCTGGCGGCGAAGCAGCCGCTGGGTGAGTATCGGCAGGACTCTCTGGCGGCAGAAGAGATCCTGACCCTTGCCAACTGGTGCCTGCTGCACTACTCCTCCGCCCGGGAGGCGCAATGATGCGCCTGAGCACGCTGCTGCTGGCTCCTCCGGTTGCCGAACGCCTGAGCGAACGCTACGCCGACTACCGCCAGCATGGCGCCTCGTGGCTAGCGGCGACGCTGGGCTGCCTGTGGGCGGCCTTGGCGTGGGCGCTGATGCCGCTGGAAACGCCGCGCTGGCAGGCGATCCTTGCCAGGCACGGCGACTATTTCCCGCATATTCATCCCCATCGGCCGCGGCCGCTCGATCCGCTGCGCTACCTGCTGCAGTCGGTATGGCTGCTGGTGACCCGAGTGCCTGAGCCTGAGAAAAAGGTCAACTGGCGCTCGCTGGTGGCCCTTGAAGGCGTGCACGGCCGCTATGCCCAGTGGCTGGACCGGCTCCCGGAGCGGGTAAACACCCGCACCGGTCATCTGGATAAATACAAAGAGCTGGCGCATCTCAATCCAAAGCTGCGCAGGGCGATCCTCAGCGTGGTGGTGGGTTTTTCGCTGATCCTGGCGCTGCTCTGCATCACCCAGCCGTTTAACCCGATTTCGCAGTTTATCTTCCTGCTGCTGCTGTGGGGCGTGGCGCTGCTGGTGCGGCGCATTCCGGGGCGCTTCTCGGCGCTGATGCTCATCGTGCTCTCGCTCACCGTCTCCTGTCGCTATATCTGGTGGCGCTATACCTCGACGCTGAACTGGGACGATCCCGTCAGCCTGGTGTGCGGCCTGGTGCTGCTGTTCGCTGAAACCTACGCCTGGCTGGTGCTGGTGCTGGGGTATTTCCAGGTGATCTGGCCGCTCAACCGTCAGCCGGTGCCGCTGCCTGAAGATATGGCCGAGTGGCCGACGGTCGATATTTTTGTGCCGACCTATAACGAAGACCTCAGCGTGGTGAAAAACACCATTTACGCCTCTCAGGGCATCGACTGGCCGAAGGACAAGCTGAATATCTGGATCCTCGATGACGGCGGGCGGGAAGAGTTTCGCCAGTTTGCCAAAGACGTGGGAGTGCACTACATCGCCCGTGAGACGCACGAGCACGCGAAGGCCGGCAACATCAACAACGCGCTGAAGTATGCCAACGGCGAGTTCGTCTCTATTTTCGACTGCGACCACGTGCCGACGCGCTCTTTCCTGCAGATGACCATGGGCTGGTTCCTGAAGGAGAAAAAGCTGGCGATGATGCAGACGCCGCACCACTTTTTCTCTCCGGACCCGTTTGAACGCAACCTCGGGCGTTTTCGTAAAACCCCGAACGAGGGCACCCTGTTTTATGGCCTCGTGCAGGACGGCAACGATATGTGGGACGCCACCTTCTTCTGCGGCTCCTGCGCGGTGATCCGCCGCGGCCCGCTGGATGAGATCGGCGGTATTGCCGTCGAAACGGTGACCGAAGATGCGCATACCTCCCTGCGCCTGCACCGCCGGGGCCATACCTCCGCCTATATGCGTATTCCGCAGGCCGCCGGGCTGGCGACCGAAAGCCTGTCGGCGCATATCGGCCAGCGTATCCGCTGGGCGCGCGGGATGGTGCAGATTTTCCGTCTCGACAACCCGCTGTTCGGTAAAGGGCTGAAGCTGGCGCAGCGGCTGTGCTACGTCAATGCGATGATGCACTTCCTGTCCGGTATTCCGCGGCTGATCTTCCTGACCGCGCCGCTGGCCTTTTTACTGCTGCACGCCTATATCATCTATGCGCCCGCGCTGATGATCGCGCTCTTTGTGCTGCCGCATATGATTCACGCCAGCCTGACCAACTCGAAGATTCAGGGTAAATATCGCCACTCCTTCTGGAGTGAAATCTACGAAACGGTGCTGGCCTGGTATATTGCGCCGCCGACCTTCGTCGCGCTGATTAACCCGCATAAGGGCAAGTTCAACGTTACCGCGAAGGGCGGCCTGGTAGAGGACGAGTACGTCGACTGGGTGATCTCTCGTCCCTACATCTATCTCGTGCTGCTTAACCTGGTTGGCGTTGCGGCCGGTATCTGGCGCCACTTCTACGGCCCGGAAAATGAAATATTGACCGTGTGGGTCAGCATTGTGTGGGTGTTTTATAACCTGATTATTCTCGGCGGCGCGGTGGCGGTGTCGGTGGAAAGCAAGCAGGTCCGCCGCTCGCACCGCGTGGAAATGAACATGCCGGCGGCGATTGCCCGCGAAGATGGCCACCTCTTCTCCTGCACCGTCCACGACTATTCTGACGGTGGGATAGGGATCAAAATTCACGGTAAAGCGCAGGTCCTGGAAGGGCAGAAGGTCAACCTGCTGCTTAAACGCGGGCAGCAGGAGTACGTCTTCCCGACGCGGGTAGCCCGCGTGAACGACAGTGAAGTCGGCCTGCAGCTGCTGCCGTTGAGCAACAAGCAGCATATCGATTTTGTGCAGTGTACGTTTGCCCGCGCCGATACGTGGGCGCTTTGGCAGGACAGCTTCCCGGAAGATAAACCGATGGAAAGCCTGCTGGATATCCTGAAACTGGGGTTCCGTGGATATCGTCACCTGGCGGAGTTCTCCCCGCCGTCGGTGAAGGTTATTTTCCGCTCGCTTACCCTGCTGGTTGCCTGGATAGTCTCGTTTATTCCCCGTCGTCCCGAACGCGCCGCGGCGATACTAACTTCGGAACCAGAAATGGCTCAACAATGATGATAATGCGATGAAAAGAAAACTCTCCTTGATTTGTGCAGTGGCGGTGGGAATGGCTGGCTGGTACCCCTTCGCGTCTTACCCGGAACCCACGGCGGCCATGACTGCGGCGCCGACCGCTGCCGCGCCGCTAGCCGCGCCTGAACCCACTCTTGCGCAAGACCAGCCGACGGCGACCGTCGTCGATCCGGCCGCGCCGGTGGTGGTGGCGGAAAATATCCCGACCCGCGACGTCAAGCTGAGCTTTGCTAAAATCGCCCCGGCGCCGGGCAGCATGGTGCTGCGCGGCGCGCGTCCCGATGGCTCGGTGGAATTCGGCATGCGCAGCGACGAGGTGGTGGCTAAGGCGCTGCTGAATCTCGACTATACGCCGTCGCCGTCGCTGCTGCCGGTGCAGTCGCAGCTCAAGGTCTACCTCAACGATGAGCTGATGGGCGTTCTGCCGGTCACCAAAGAGCAGCTGGGTAAAAAGGTCCACGCGCAGATCCCCATCGATCCGCTGTATATCACCGACTTTAACCGCGTACGCCTCGAGTTTGTCGGCCACTATCGCGACGTTTGTGAGAACCCGGCCAGCAGCACGCTGTGGCTGGACGTCGGGCGCGACAGCAACCTGGACCTGACCTATCAGTCGCTGAAGGTGCGCAACGATCTCTCCCATTTCCCGGTGCCATTCTATGACTCCCGGGATAACCGCCCGCTGACTTTACCTATGGTTTTCGCCTCCGCGCCGGACGCGCGGCAGCAGCAGGCGGCGGCGATTGTCGCCTCCTGGTTTGGCAGCAAGGCCGGCTGGCGCGGCCAGCAGTTCCCGGTCTATTTCAACGCGCTGCCGGATCGCAACGCCATCGTTTTTGCCACCAACGACAGGCGCCCGGATTTCCTGCGCGAGCATCCGCCGGTGAACGCGCCGACCATCGAAATGGTTGACCATCCGGACAACCCGTACGTCAAGCTGCTGGTGGTGCTGGGCCGTGACGATAAGGATCTGCTGCTGGCGGCGAAGGGCATTGCGCAGGGCAATATCCTGTTCCGCGGTAACAGCGTGGTGGTGGACGACGTGAAGCAGCTGCAGGCGCGTAAACCTTACGATGCGCCAAACTGGGTGCGGACCGATCGCGCGGTGACCTTTGCGGAGCTGAAAACCTACGAGCAGCAGCTGCAGTCCAGCGGGCTGGTGCCGGACTCGATTAACGTGGCGCTCAACCTGCCGCCGGATCTCTATCTGCTGCGCGCCAACGGCATTGATATGAATCTGAAATATCGCTACACCATGCCGCCGGTCAAAGATAGCTCTCGCATGGACATCAGCCTGAATGACCAGTTCCTGCAGTCCTTCAGCCTCAACAGCTCTCAGGACGTCAACAAGCTGATACTCCGTCTGCCGGTGCTGCAGGGGCTGCTGGACGGTAACTCCGCGGTGACCATTCCGGCGCTGCGCCTGGGCGCCATGAACCAGCTGCGCTTTGATTTCCAGTACATGAACCCGATGCCGGGCGGCTCAATTGATAACTGTATTACCTTCCAGCCGGTACAGAACCACGCGGTGATCGGCGACGACTCGACGATTGATTTCTCGAAGTATTACCACTTTATCACCATGCCGGACCTGCGGGTCTTTGCCAACTCGGGCTTCCCGTATAGCCGGATGGCCGACCTCGCCGAAACCCTGGTGGTGGTGCCGAAAACGCCAACTCAGGGCCAGGTTGCCACCCTGCTGGAGTCCGTTGGCGGCATCAGCGCCCAGACCGGCCTGGCGGCGATCAATATCCAGGTCACCGATGACGGTAGTCAGGTTAAGGGCAAAGACGCCGACCTGCTGCTGATCGGCTCGATTCCACCGGCGCTGAAGGACGATACGCGAATTAACCTGCTGGTTGAGGCGACGAAAAGCTGGGTGAAAATGCCGATGCGCCACTACGAGCTGCCGAGCATTTATCCCGATGATGAAGCCCGGACGCCGAACACGCGCGCGGACATCACCTCTTCCGGACCGATGGCGGCCATTATTGGCTTCCAGTCGCCGTATCACGACCAGCGCAGCGTCGTGGCGCTGCTGGCGGACAGCACCCGCGGCAACGAACTGCTCAACGATGCGCTGAACGACAGCGGTAAGCGAGCGGCGATGTTTGGTTCAGCGGTGGTGGTGCGTGAATCCGGCGTCAACAGCCTGCGGGTGGGCGACGTCTATTATGTCGGGCATCTGCCGTGGTTTGAACGCATCTGGTTTGCGCTCTCCAGCCACCCGGTGCTGCTGGCTATTCTGGCGGCGGTCAGCATCGTGCTGCTGGCGTGGGTACTGTGGCGCATGCTGCGTATCGTCAGCCGTCGTCGCCTGCACCTGGATGACGAGTAACCCATGATGAATGCGCTACGCACAGGGGTGACATTGGTATTGATGCTGGCGGCGGCGCAGGTCAGCGCCGCCTGCCGGTGGCCGGCCTGGGATCAGTTCAGAAAAGAGTACGTCAGCACCGAAGGGCGCGTCGTTGACCCCAGCGATCCGCGGAAAATCACCACTTCGGAAGGGCAGAGCTACGGCTTGTTCTTTGCCCTGGCGGCCAACGATCGCGATGCGTTCGGCAAGCTGCTGCAGTGGACGCAAAACAACCTTGCCGAGGGCGACCTGCGCGCGCGCCTGCCCGGCTGGCTGTGGGGCAAAAAGAGCGACAGCGAGTGGACGATGCTGGACAGCAACTCGGCCTCCGATTCGGACCTGTGGATAGCCTGGTCGCTGCTGGAGGCCGGTCGCCTGTGGCAGATGCCGCAGTACGCCGAGGTAGGTAAAGCGCTGCTGTCGCGGATTGCGCAAGAAGAGGTGGCGGACGTGCCGGGGCTGGGGCCGCTGGTGCTGCCGGGGAAGGTCGGCTTTGCTGACGATAAAGGCTGGCGCTTCAACCCCAGCTATCTCCCGCCGCAGCTGGCGAACTATTTTGTCCGCTACGGCGCCCCGTGGCCGAAGCTGCGCGACGGCAATATCCGCCTGCTGCTGGAGACGGCGCCCAAGGGCTTCTCCCCTGACTGGGTACGCTACGAGAAGGGTAAGGGCTGGGAGCTGAAGGCGGATAAACCGATTATCGGCAGCTACGATGCGATCCGCGTCTATCTGTGGGTCGGCATGCTCAACGACGGCGATAAGCAGAAGGCGCGCCTGCTGGCCCATTTTAAACCGATGGCGCAGCAGACCCTCAGCCAGGGCCTGCCGCCGGAAAAGGTGAATATCGCCACGGCGAAGACCGCAGGAAACGGCCCGGTGGGCTTCTCGGCCGCGCTGCTGCCGTTTTTACAAAATGAGGATGCCCGGGCCGTTCAGCGCCAGCGCGTCAGCGACAACTATCCCGGCGCGGACGCGTACTATAGCGCGGTCCTGACCCTTTTTGGCCAGGGATGGGATCAACATCGTTTTCGCTTTACCGCCGATGGCGAATTACAACCTGACTGGAACCAGGAATGCGCAAGTTCTCACTAACGTTTATCACCCTGGCCCTGGGGGCTGCGCTTCTGCCGCTGGCGCAGGCCGCGACCACGCCTGCTCAGGACCATCTGCTGGAACAGGTGCGGCTGGGGGAAGCGAGCAATCGTGAAGATCTGGTGCGTCAATCGCTGTACCGGCTGGAGCTGATTGACCCGAATAACCCGGACGTTATCTCCGCGCGGATGCGCTATCTGCTGCGCCAGGGCGATACCGATGGGGCAAAGAAACAGCTCGATCGCCTGTCGAAGCTGGCTCCGGATTCGACCGCCCTGAAATCCTCGCGCAGCGAAATGAATCTCAGCACCGGCGACGGGCGCCAGGCGCTGCAGCAGGCGCGTCTGCTGGGCGTGTCGGGGCATGTAGAAGAGGGCGTGGCCGCATTTGAAAAGCTGTTCGGCGGCGTGCCGCCGGATGAAACGCTCGCCATTGAGTACTGGTCGCTGGTCGCGCGGCTGCCGGCGCGGCATAACGAAGCCGTCCTTGAGCTGAAAAAAATTAACGCCAGATCTCCGGGCAACGTCGCCCTGCAAACCGCGCTGGCTAAGCTGATGTTTGCCGACAATAAGCCGGATGAAGGTTTTGCCTGGCTAGAGCAGATGTCGCGCTCGGCCGCCGGGCGCAGCACCGCCGCCTCGATGTGGTTCGACAAAATAAAAGATATGCCGGTCAGCCGCGCCAGCGTGCAGGCGCTGCAGCGCTTTCTGCTGCTCTTCGCCACCGGCGAATCGGCGGCCAATGCCCGGGTGCTGCTCGAGCAGCAGCAGGGGCAGCTCAAAGACCCAACCTTCCGCGCCCGCTCCGAAGGGCTGGCGGCGGTTAAAAGCGATAAACCGGCTCAGGCGGTGGCGGATTTACAGCAGGCCGTTCGCGCGGATGCCAGGGACAGCGACGCCGTGGGCGCGCTGGGCCAGGCCTATTCGCAGCGCGGGGATCGCGCCCGCGCCGTGGCGCAGCTGAATAAAGCGCTCGCCATGGACCCGAATAGCCCGAATCGCGACAAATGGCGCAGCCTGTTGCAGACCAACCGCTACTGGCTGCTGATTAAGCAGGGCGACAGCGCGCTGAAGGCCGGGCAGCTGGCGCAGGCGCAAAGCGCCTACGCACAGGCGCAGCGGGTGGATCGCACCGACAGCTACGCGGTTCTTGGTCTCGGCGACGTGGCCGCCGCGCGTAAAGAGAGCGCCGCGGCGCAGAGCTACTATCAGCGCGCGCTGCGCATGGATCGCGACAACAGCCTGGCGGTACGCGGGCTGGCGAACCTCTATCGTGCGGAGTCGGCGGAAAAAGCCAGCGCCTTTATCGCCGGGCTGACGCCCGCTCAGCGGCGCAGCATTGACGATATTGAGCGCAGCCTGGCTAACGAACGTCTGGAAAAGCAGGCTGAAGCGCTGGAGAGCCAGGGCAACTGGGCGCAGGCTGCGGAAGTGCAGCGTCGACGTCTGGCGCTCGACCCCGATAGCGTCTGGATAACCTGGCGGCTGTCGCGAGATTTAGTGAGCGCAGGCGAGCGGGCCGAGGCGGATACGCTGATGCGCACGATGGTCAACCGTAAGCCCGGCGACGCCGATCGGGTCTACGCCTGGGGCCTTTATCTATCCGGCAACGGCCAGGACGATATGGCCCTCGCGCAGATTAACGCGCTGCCGCGTAGCCAGTGGAGCGATAATATTCGCGAGCTTGAGGCGCGCCTGCAGAGCGACAATATTCTGCGTCAGGCCAACGGGCTGCGCGAGGCGGGCGAGGAAGAGCAGGCGATAGCGCTGATTAAGCAGCAGCCCGCGTCGGTGCGCTACGATCTGACCCTCGCCGACTGGGCGCAGCAGCGCGGCGACGCGCAGACGGCGATCCTCCAGTACAACGCGGCCTTGAGCAAAGAGGCCAACAACGGCGACGCGCGCCTGGGGCTGGCGGAAGTCTACCTTGCCGAGGGCGACAAAAACGCCGCCCACGGGCAGGTCGCGCAGCTGAAGGGCGAGGACGCCGAATCGATCAATATGCAGCGGCGAGTTGCGCTGGCCGAGGCCGGGCTGGGCAACGCGGCGCAGGCGCAGCAGATCTTTAGCCGTATCGCCACCCAGGCGAAAGCGCAGCCGCCGTCGATGGAGAGCGCGCTGGTGCTGCGCGATGCGGCACGGTTTCAGGCGCAAAACGGCCAGCCGCAGCAGGCGCTGGAAAGCTATAAAGACGCGATGGTGGCTTCCGGCGTGGCCGCGGTCCGTCCGCAGAATAACGACGCTTTCACCCGCCTCACCCGCAACGACGCGAAGGACGACTGGCTTAAGCGCGGGATCCGCAGCGACGCGGCGGATCTTTATCGCCAGCAGGATCTTAACGTCACGCTGGAGCATGATTACTGGGGATCCAGCGGTACCGGCGGCTATTCCGATTTAAAAGCCCAGACGACGATGCTGCACGTGGATGCGCCGCTGGCCGACGGCCGGATGTTCTTCCGCACCGATTTGGTCAATATGAACGCCGGCAGCTTCTCAACCAACGGCGACGGCAGCTATTCGCCGAGCTGGGGCACCTGCGGCGAGATTGCCTGCACCGGCGGTAGCCTTCACCAGAGCGACGGCGGGGCGAGCGTGGCGGTCGGGTGGAAGAACGACACCTGGAGCGGCGACATCGGCACCACGCCGATGGGCTTTAACGTCGTCGATGTCGTCGGCGGCCTGAGCTACAGCGACGATCTTGGCCCGCTGGGCTACACCCTCAATCTGCACCGTCGGCCGATTTCCAGCTCCCTGCTGGCGTTTGGCGGGCAGAAGGACAGCCCCAGCCATACCGGTAAAACCTGGGGCGGGGTGCGCGCCGACGGCGGCGGCATCAGCCTGAGCTACGACAAAGGGGAAGCCAACGGCGTTTGGTCTTCGCTGGGGGCCGACCAGCTCACCGGCAAAAACGTCGCCGACAACTGGCGCGTGCGCTGGATGACCGGCTACTACTATAAAGTTATCAACGAAGATAACCGCCGCGTGACGGTCGGCCTGAGCAATATGCTCTGGCACTATGACAAGGATCTCAGCGGTTATACTCTGGGACAGGGCGGCTACTATAGCCCGCAGGAGTACGTCTCTTTCGCCGTGCCGGTGACCTGGCGCCAGCGTACCGAAAACTGGTCGTGGGAGCTTGGCGGCTCCGTCTCCTGGTCACACTCGCGGACGAAAACCCAGGCGCGCTACCCGCTGTTGAACCTCATTCCCTCCGGGTATCGCACCTATGCCAGCCAGTTTAGCGAGGAGGGCAGCAGCAGCCAGGGCTTCGGCTACACCGCCCGGGCGCTGGTCGAACGGCGGGTGACCGGCAACTGGTTCGTGGGCGCGGCGGTTGATATCCAGCAGGCCAAGGACTACACCCCGAGCCACGCGCTGCTCTACGTTCGCTACTCGGCCTCCGGCTGGCAGGGCGATATGAATATGCCGCCGCAGCCGCTGGTTCCCTACGCTGATTGGTAGCAGAATAGGCTGAATTACGCGATCAACCGTCACTCCACCCCCGTGTTCGCGTATACTCGTCGTACTTCGCGCCGCGGGGGGCATCCCCCCGTTCGCGCTGCGCTAATCGCGACGCCGGCCCGGCGTGTCCGCAAGCCCGGGGGCGGTGCCTGGCACCCGTTCTGGTGACCCGTTTGGCGCTCTCTGCCGGGCGTTTACGCGCTATTTCGCAGAGACAATCAGCCGCAAAATACCGGCGTTGATGGACGAAATCCGGACAGTATTCAGTATTAGTGGAGAACACAGTTGCGCGTCAGCCGCTCACTTACAATTAAACAGATGGCGATGGTCGCAGGCGTGTCCATGGCATTTGTATTGGTCTTTTGCTCTATTTTACTCTTTCACTTTGTGCAACAGAGTCGCTTTACTACGGCCACGCAGTTAGAAAGCATCGCCCGTTCCGTTCGCGAGCCGCTCTCTGCGGCGATCCTGAAGGCGGATATTCCTGAGGCGGAAGCCATTCTCGGGCGTATCCAGCCCGCCGGCATCGTCAGCCGGGCGGACGTGGTGCTGCCGAATCAGTTCCAGGCGCTGCGAATGCGCTTTATCCCCGAGCGCCCGGTTCCGGTGATGATTACCCGCATGTTTGAGCTGCCGGTACAGATATCGCTGCCGATCTACTCCCAGGAACGCCCCGCGAACCCGCAGCCGCTTGCCTATCTGGTGCTGCAGGCCGACTCATACCAGATGTATAAATTCGTGATGAGTACGCTTTCTACGTTAGTGACTGCTTACTTTCTGCTGGTGCTGGTTCTGACGGTGGCGATCACCTGGTGCATTAATCGACTGATCGTCCGTCCGCTGCGTAAGGTGGCGCGCGATCTTAACGACGTTCCGCAGCAGGAGCGTCTCGGGCATCAGCTGACCCTGCCGCGGCTGCATCACGATGATGAGATAGGCATGCTGGTGCGCAGCTACAATCGCAACCAGCAAACCCTGCTGCGCCGGCACGATGAGCTCTCTTTACAGTCCACCCGCTTCCCGGTCTCCGACCTGCCGAATAAGGCCTTCCTGATGGCGCTGCTCGAGCAGGCGGTGGCTCGCCCGCAAACCTCGGCGCTGCTGGTGGTCGCCTGCGAAACGCTGCAGGACACCGCCGGTGTCCTGAAGGAGGCCCAGCGCGAAATACTGCTGCTGACTCTGGTGGAAAAGCTGCGGGCAATCATCCCCTCGCGTATGGTGCTGGCGCAGGTCAGCGGCTATGACTTTGCGATTCTGGCCAACGGTATTACCGAGCCCTGGCAGGCGGTGACGTTAAGTAAGCAAGTGCTCACTGCAATCAGCGAGCGTCTGCCGCTGCACGGCATCCAGCTTCGCCCCTGCGCCAGCGTCGGAATTGCGATGTTTAACGGCGAGCTGAGCGCGGAGCAGCTCTACCGACGCGCGGTTTCCGCCGCCGTCGCCGCGCGGCGCAAAGGTAAAAACCAGATTGAGTTCTTCGATCCGCAGCAGATGGAGAAGGCCCAGCGCCGGCTGATGGAAGAGCACGATATTCTGGCGGCGCTGGATAATCAGCGCTTCGCCATCTGGCTGCAGCCGCAGGTGAATATCGCCAGCGGCGAAGTGTGCGGCGCGGAGGTTCTGCTGCGCCAGCGCCAGGAGGACGGCAGCTGGCTGCTGCCGCCGGATCTGATTGAACGCATTGAGGCCTGCGGGCTGATTGTCCCGGTCGGCTACTGGGTGATGGAAGAGGCCTGTCGCCAGCTTGCGGCATGGCAAAGCCAGGGCATTATGCTGCCGCTATCGGTGAACGTGTCGCTGCTGCAGCTGCTGCATCACGACCGGGGCGCAGAGATGCTGACCCTGCTCTCGCGCTACCGCATTGCGCCGGGCACGCTGATCGTCGAAATTACCGAAAGCCGCCGGCTGGACGATCCGCGGATGGTCGTCTCCCTGCTGCGCCCGCTGCGCGAAGCGGGGGTGCGCATCGCCCTCGATGATTTTGGCATGGGTTATGCCGGGTTGCGCCAGCTCCAGCATATGAAGTCGCTGCCGGTCGATATCCTGAAAATCGATAAGGCCTTCATCGACATGCTGCCCGAAGATACCAGCATGGTGCCGGCGATTATTCAGCTGGCGCGCGGCCTTAACCTGCGCATCGTGGCGGAAGGCGTTGAGAGAGAGGAGCAGCACCGGTGGCTGCAGGAGGCCGGCGTCGATATCGGCCAGGGCTACCTCTTCGGTTGCGCCTTACCGCAGGAGGCGTTTGCGGCGCAGTTTTTGTCGGTGAATGAAGAGGGTGCAAGCCTGTAACGGGAGGCTGACTTGTGCGAGTCAGCTCTAAGTTTTTAACAATTCCGTTGCAATTTCGCGCTTAGTTATTTCTGAAATGTTTCCCGGGTGTTACTTTTAAGCCACAGACGACCTATAACCCTTCCAGGTCTGTGGTTATACCCAAAGGACACCCTATGAAAACCTCTCTCTTCAAAAGCCTCTATTTTCAGGTTTTGTCGGCCATTGCGATCGGTATTCTGCTGGGCCATTTTTACCCGGAACTGGGCGCGCAGATGAAACCCCTCGGCGACGCCTTCGTTAAGCTGATTAAAATGGTTATTGCACCGGTTATCTTCTGCACCGTCGTGACGGGGATTGCCGGGATGGAAAGCATGAAGGCCGTCGGCCGTACCGGTGCGGTCGCGCTGCTCTATTTTGAAGTCGTCAGTACTATCGCGCTGATTATTGGGCTTATCATCGTCAACGTGGTGCAACCCGGCGGTGGCATGAACGTCGATCCGGCCACCCTGGATGCGAAGGCGGTGGCGGTCTACGCCGAGCAGGCAAAAGATCAGGGCATTGTCGCCTTCCTGCTGGATATTATTCCCGGCAGCGTGATCGGCGCTTTCGCCAGCGGTAACATCCTGCAGGTGCTGATGTTTGCGGTGCTGTTTGGTTTTGCCCTGCACCGCCTGGGCAGCAAGGGCCAGCTGATTTTTAACGTTATCGAAAGCTTCTCGCAGGTGATCTTCGGCATCATCAACATGATTATGCGCCTCGCGCCGATCGGCGCCTTCGGGGCCATGGCCTTTACCATCGGTAAATACGGCGTCGGCACCCTCGTGCAGCTGGGCCAGCTGATCGTCTGCTTCTACATTACCTGTATTCTGTTTGTGGTGGTGGTGCTGGGCACCATCGCGCGGATCACCGGCTTTAGCATCTTTAAATTCATTCGCTATATCCGCGAAGAGCTGCTGATTGTTCTCGGGACCTCCTCGTCCGAATCGGCGCTGCCGCGCATGCTGGATAAGATGGAGAAGCTGGGCTGTCGCAAATCGGTAGTGGGTCTGGTGATCCCCACCGGCTACTCGTTCAACCTTGACGGCACCTCCATCTACCTGACGATGGCGGCGGTATTTATCGCCCAGGCGACCAACAGCCATATGGATATTTTCCACCAGATAACGCTGCTGGTGGTGCTGCTGCTCTCCTCGAAAGGCGCCGCCGGCGTCACCGGCAGCGGTTTTATCGTCCTGGCAGCCACCATTTCTGCCGTGGGCCATTTACCGGTTGCCGGCCTGGCGCTGATCCTCGGTATCGACCGCTTTATGTCCGAGGCGCGGGCGCTGACCAACCTCGTAGGCAACGGCGTGGCGACTATCGTGGTGGCGAAATGGGTGAAAGAGCTGGATACCCAGCAGCTGGATGATGTCCTCAATAACCGTACTCCGGCGAACAAATCGCACGAATTATCCTCTTAAATCCATCTGTTAGGCCGTTGTCCCTTGCTGGACTCCGGGCTCCTGCGCATAATTAGGTATCGCTCCCCGGGGTTGGGGAGTGATACTAAATGATTATTTTACGTCTCCGTGCGACATTTTCCTCTCCGCGTGGTCTAACCGACGTACTTACTCACCATATTTTTTGGCAGCCCTCCAGCGGGCTGCTTTTGTAACCAGGAATGTTCATCAGGGGTTCACATGCAGGGCACAAAAATTCAACTCTTAACGGGTGGTTTGCTGATGATGGCAGCGGCCGGTTATGTGCAAGCAGAAGCGCTCCAGCCGGACCCGGCCTGGCAACAGGGGACTCTCGCCAACGGACTTCAGTGGCAGGTCTTAGCCACTCCGCAGCGTCCTAGCGATCGTATTGAAGTCCGCCTGTTCGTCAATATTGGCTCGCTGAGTGAAAGCACTCAGCAGAGCGGTTTTAGCCACTTTATTCCCCGCCTGGCCTTAACGCAGAGCGGCAGCCTTGCGACGATGCAGGCGCGCTCCCTGTGGCAGCAGAGCATCGATCCGAATCGTCCGCTACCGCCGGCGATCGTCTCCTATAGCTACACCATGTTTAACCTCAGCCTGCCGAATAACCGCAACGACCTGCTGAAAGAGGCGCTGAGCTGGCTGGCCGACGCCAGCGGGAAGCTAACGGTGACGCCTGAAGCGGTGAATCACGCCCTGCAGGGTGGCGACATGGTCGCGACCTGGCCGCTGGATACCAAAGAGGGCTGGTGGCGCTACCGGCTGAAAGGTTCCACCATGCTGGGGCATGACCCCGCCGCGCCGCTGAAAACCCCGGTCGACGTTGCGCAGCTGAAAGAGTTTTATCAGAAATGGTACACCCCGGACGCCATGACGCTGATCGTCGTGGGTAACGTTGATAGCCGTAACGTGGTGGAGCAGATCGGCAAAAACTTCGGCGAGATGAAGGGCAAACGAGAAACGCCGGCCGCGGTGCCGACGCTGGCTCCGCTGCCGACGACGCCGGTGAGCATCATGACCGATACCGTGCGTCAGGATAAGCTGTCGATCATGTGGGACGCTCCGTGGCAGCCTATTCGCGATTCGGTGGCGCTGCAGCACTACTGGCGCGACGATCTGGCCCGCGAGGCGCTGTTCTGGCACGTGCAGCAGAACCTGAGCAAAAACAACATCAAAGACGTGAACCTCGGCTTTGATTGCCGGGTGCTGTACCAGCGCGCCCAGTGCGCGATCAACATTGAATCGCCGGGCAACAAGCTCAATGCGAACCTGATTGCGGTGTCCCGCGAGCTGGCGAAGGTCCGCGATAACGGCTTACCGCAGGATGAGTTCGATACCCTGATTGCGCAGAAAAAGCTCGAGCTGCAAAAGCTCTTCGCCACCTACGCGCGTACCGATACCGATATTCTGATCAGCCAGCGCATCCGCTCGCTGCAGAATCAGGTGGTGGATATCGCGCCGGAGCAGTATCAGAAGCTGCGTCAGGAGTTTCTTGATTCTCTGACCGTCGATATGCTGAATCAGTATCTGCGTCAGCAGCTGTCGCAGGATATGGCGCTGGTGCTGCAGCAGCCGCAGGGCGAGCCGGAATATAACATGAAGGATCTGAAGGCGACGTGGGAGAAGCTGATGGTGCCTGCGCCAACGGCGACGACGACGGCCGGAAGCGGAGAGGCTGCCGAGGTGCGCAGCGACGCGACGGATATTCCCCCCGCCCAGTAGGCCCGGTTGACGAGGCTCTTCCCGGGCTGCGGCGCTGATGGCGCAGCCCGGTCGAAGGTTACTGCGGCATCGCGTCGCGCGGAATAATCGCTCCGCGATACTGAATGACCGTGCTGGCGGTCAGGTGCCCGCGGACGGCGGCGGACCGGGCGTCACCGCCGGTCAGGCGCACGGCGAGGTAGCCGGCGCTGAACGAATCGCCGGCGGCAGTGGTATCAACCACCTTCTCTTTCGGCAGCTTGACGGCAGGGATCTCCTGCTGCGGCTCGCCGACAATCGACACCAGGCACGAGTCGGCCCCGCGTTTTACCACCACCTCTTTGACGCCGACGGCATGCGTGCGGGCAATCACTTCTGCTACCGGTTTTTCACCCCATAGCGCATCTTCGTCGTCCAGCGTCAGGAAGGCGATATCGGTGCAGGTCAGCATTTGCTGATAAACCTGCTGCGTCTCTTCTTTGCTGGCCCACAGGCGCGGGCGGTAGTTGTTGTCGAAAATCACCTGCCCGCCGTTAGCGCGACATTCGCGCAGCAGCGTCAGCAGCATCTCGCGGCTCTGCGGGCTGAGAATGGCGAGGCTAATTCCGCTGAGATAGAGGTAGTCGAAGGTCGCCAGCTCTTCGCAGATCGCGGCAGACTGCTCGCTCTCCAGCCAGAATTTTGCCGCCGCTTCGTTGCGCCAGTAGTAAAACGTCCGCTCGCCGGTATCGTCGGTTTCGATGTAGTAGAGCCCCGGCAAACGATCGGCCATACGCTGGATAAGATCGGTTTTGACCTCCTCGGCCTGCCAGGATTCCAGCATCTGCTGGCTGAAGGCGTCCGTCCCAAGCGCGGTAACGTAGTGCACGGCGAGCGCGCTGGCGTCGGTCTGACGCGCAATGTAGACCGAGGTATTTAAGGTATCGCCGCCAAATCCACGGTTTACCGCCGCGTTTTTCTCTGACAGCTCAATCATACATTCGCCGATAACGGCAATTTTTTTAGACATCATCATGACCTGGGATTGAATCGGAATTAGCGCTAGTGTGCGCCGCGTCGTTTTTATGGTCAATCATATTAAAACATCGTTCCATTATTTTTTTGACATCAGGCACGTTATGTGACGAAAGACGCATTTGTCGGAGAAAGATGCGCTTTTCAACTATATTCAGGACTGACGAGGCGCAAAGGAGCTGAGAGGGTATGACCACAACCCGCAAAACGATTGCCATTATCTCGGGAACGATAGTCTTACTTATCGTTCTGTTTTTCATCGTACTGGCGACATTTGACTGGAATCGCCTGAAGCCCACGATTAACCAGAAGGTGTCCGCCGAGCTGAACCGGCCATTTGCCATTCGCGGCGACCTCGGCGTGGTCTGGGAGCGCCAGCGCGACGAGCGGGGCTGGCGGAGCTGGGTGCCCTGGCCCCACGTCCATGCCGAAGATATCGTCCTCGGCAACCCGCCTGATATCCCCCAGGTTACGATGGTGCACCTGCCGCGCGTCGAAGCCACGCTGGCGCCGCTGTCGCTGCTGAGCAAAACGGTCTATCTGCCGTGGATTAAGCTGCAGCAGCCCGATGCCCGGCTGATCAGGCTCTCCGAGAAAACCAATAACTGGACCTTTACCCTCGGGTCGGACGACGCTGCGGCCAGCCAGGCCGCGCCGTCCGACTGGTCTTTCCGGCTGGATAACATCCTCTTCGATCGTGGACGGATCGCTATTATCGACAAGGTGACGCGCGCCGATATTACCCTGACGGTCGATCCGCTGGGCAAACCGCTGCCGTTTAGCGAAGTCACCGGCACGGAAGGCAAAGAGGCGCCAAAGAGGGTGGCGGACTACGTTTTTGGGCTGACGGCTAAGGGGAGCTATCGTGACCAGCCGCTCTCCGGCAGCGGTAAAATTGGCGGCATGCTGGCGCTGCGCAGCGAAGGGACGCCGTTCCCGCTGCAGGGCGACTTCCGCTCCGGCAATACCCGGGTGGCCTTTAGCGGGACGGTGAGCGATCCGCTGAGCCTGGGCGGTGTCGATTTACGCCTGAAGTTCTCCGGCGATTCGCTGGGGGATTTATACGATCTCACCGGAATCGTTCTGCCGGATACGCCGGCGTTTTCCACCGACGGGCGCCTGCGGGCGACCTTCAATCAGCAGGGCGGGTCGCGCTTTAGCTATCGCGATTTCAACGGTCGGATCGGCGAAAGCGACATACACGGCTCCCTGACCTACGCCACCGGCAAGCCGCGGCCGAAGCTGGAGGGCGACGTTGAATCCCGCCAGCTGCGCCTGGCGGACCTCGGGCCGCTGATTGGCGTGAACTCCGGGAGTAAGGCGAGCAAAACCGAGCAGCGTAAAGGCGAAGCTACGCCGCAGCCGGCCGGGAAAGTCCTGCCTTACGATCGCTTTGAGACCGACAAGTGGCAGCTGATGGATGCCGATGTCCGCTTCAAGGGGCGGCGAATTGAGCACGGCGGCACGTTACCGATTAGCGACCTCAGCACCCACGTTATCCTTGAGCGCGGCGACCTGCGCCTGCAGCCGCTGCGCTTTGGCCTCGCCAACGGCACCATCGCCGGCAGCCTGCATCTGCAGGGCGATAAAAAGCCGCTGCAGGGCACCGCTAACCTGCAGGCCAGACGCCTGAAGCTCAAGGCGCTGATGCCGAACGTGGAGATGATGCAGAAGACCCTCGGCGAGATGAACGGCGATATGCAGCTGCGCGGCACCGGTAACTCGGTGGCGGCGCTGCTGGGCAACAGCAACGGCAATATCAAGCTGCTGATGAACGATGGTCTGATTAGCCGAAACCTGATGGAAATTCTGGGGCTGAACGTCGGTAACTATCTTATCGGGCAGATCTTTGGCGACGACGAGGTGCGGGTAAACTGCGCGGCGGCCAACGTTGACGTGGTTAACGGCGTCGCGCGGCCGCAGATCTTTGCCTTTGATACCGAAAATGCGCTGATTAACGTCACCGGGACCGCCAGCTTCGCCTCGGAGCAGCTCGACTTAACCATCGACCCCGAAAGCAAGGGGCTGCGCATTATTACCCTGCGCTCGCCGCTGTACGTGCGCGGCACGTTTAAATCCCCGGACGCCGGAGTGAAGGTGGGGCCGCTGATCGCCCGCGGTGCGGTAGCGGCCGCGCTGGCAACGCTGGTCACCCCGGCTGCGGCGCTGCTGGCGCTGGTATCGCCGGCGGAGGGCGAAGCCAACCAGTGTCAGACGATTTTATCGCAGATGAAAAAGTAGATTCAGAGGAGCGCTGCCCGGCGCGACGCGCCGGGCAGCAAAGGATTACAGCGACTGGTGGCGAGTTTCGTGGGTCAGCAGCAGCGCAATCAGCGTCAGCGCGGCCATCGACGCCAGGTAGAGCCCTACCGCCGTCAGGCCGTAGTTGCCCTGCAGCCAGGCGGCAATATACGGCGCGACGGAGGCGCCAAGAATCGACGAGACGTTATAAGAGAACGATGCGCCGGTGTAGCGTACTTCCGTCGGGAACAGCTCCGGCAGCAGGGCGCCCATCGGACCGAAGGTCAGCCCCATCAGGCTCAAACCAATCAGCAGAAACGCGAAGACCAGCACCGGCTGACCGGAACCCAGCAGCGGCTTAAAGGCGAACAGGGCAAAGAGAATAATCATTGAGGTAATGACGATCATGCTCTTACGACGGCCAAACGCGTCCGCCAGCAGGCCGGCAATCGGCACCATCACGCCAAAGCCAATCACCGCCATCATCAGCATCCACAGCACTTCGTTACGCGGCAGACCGAGGCCCACTGGCGCAGCGCCGGTGCTGAAGGTCATGGAGTAGACGGTCATGATATAGAACAGGGTATAGGTGGCCAGCATGATAAAGGTGCCGAGCACGGTGACCCGCACGTGCTTGGTCAGCAGCGTCCCCAGCGGGATTTTTACCTGCTTTTTCGCCGCGGCGATTTTGGCAAAGACCGGCGTTTCATGCAGCGAAACGCGGACGTAGAGCCCGATAATCACCAGCACCGCGGAGAAGATAAACGGCACGCGCCAGCCCCATTCCATAAACTGCTGGTCGGTCAGCAGCCAGGAGAGCAGCAGGAAGGTGCCGTTCGCGAAGAAGAAGCCGATCGGCGCGCCCAGCTGCGGGAAGGAGCCGTACAGCGCGCGTTTACGCGGCGGGGCGTTCTCGGTGGCCAGCAGCGCCGCGCCGCCCCATTCACCGCCAAGGCCCAGCCCCTGACCAAAGCGCGCCAGCGCCAGCAGCATCGGCGCCAGAATGCCGATGCTCTCATAGCCGGGCAGCAGGCCGATCACCACGGTAGAGATCCCCATGGTCAGCAGCGAGGCGACCAGCGTCACCTTACGACCGACGCGATCGCCGAAGTGGCCGAACAGCGCTGAGCCAATCGGACGCGCGACGAAGGCAATGGCGAAGGTTGCCAGCGACTGTAGCGTCGCGGCGGCCGGGTCGCCCTGCGGGAAGAAGATATGCGGAAACACGATAACCGCGGCGGTGGCGTAGATGTAGAAGTCGAAGAACTCAATGGCGGTACCGATGAGTGAGGCAACGACGACCTTATTGCGCGAGTTAACCGGTGCGGTTTCCTGCGCCTTGTCGAGCGTGGTGGCTGTGGCTTGCATAGATCTTTCTTATTTTTAGCGAACGAAAAGCCATATAGCCACAGCAAAAGCGACATTTCAATCTGTAACAGGGCGCGGGAGAGGCGAAAAAATGGGCAAAAAGCGGATAATTTGCGTGCCTGAAAAATAACTTCTATGAAATGCTTCACATAAATAAAACAATGGCAGATAAAACCAGGTTTAGGTTAAATAAAAGTTACACGTTGGATTTATCTGCTGAAATGATCGATCGGGCTGAATGATACCTCTCCGTTCAGCCCGAACCGGCATCAATCGTGGGTTTTTCCCGGCATCCGGCGGTCGTCTTTATACTCGGCGGTGGCAATCCACGCCGCGCAGAACAGGGTCAGGCGCGCGAAGAAATAGAAAAAGGCCATCAGCCCTAAAACGGAGCCAAACGCGGCGCCCGACGGGGACTTCACCAGCGCCGGCAGCGTCCAGGTCATAACGATTTTAATCACCTCAAAGCCGATTGCCGCAATCATCGTGCCGCGTATCAGCGCCTTGCGCCGCGGACGGTGGCGCGGCAGGCGCCAGAAGATCCAGAAAAACAGCAGATAGTTGGCGAAAATCGAGATCGCCAGGCCAATCAGCCGCCACGCCGGTTTTAGCCACTCAATATTGTCGAGATACAGCGCGGAGATGATGGTCTGCTGCGCGGCGCCGGCAATGGAGGTAATGGAGAGGGTAATAATCAGGGCGACCAGCAGGCCAATCAGCGAAATAAAGTCGCGGAAGTATTTTACCCAGATCTTTTCCTGATCCTGCGGCGTACGTTCCCAGACGTCGCGGGACTGGGCGCGGATGGCTTCCCGCAGGTTGCCCATCCAGTTAATGCCGGAATAAAGCGCGACCAGCAGCCCGACCAGGCCGACGGTGGTGCGCTGCTGAACCGCAGTGTTGATGGTGTTCTTCAGCGTTGCCGCCAGCGTCGGATCGCTGACGTTGAGCAGGATTTTATCGAAGATGTCCTGCAGCAGCGTCGGATGCCAGGTGAGGACAAAGCCGGCGGCGGCGAAGGAGACCATCAGTATCGGGATCATCGACAGAAACGAGAAGTAGGTGATGGCCGCGCCGAACTGGTTGCCCAGGCGGTCGTTAAAGCGCTCCGCCGCGCGTATAAGGTGCGCAATAATCGGATTTCGCTGGACCTTTTCCGCCGTCCCGGTCACGCTTTTCAGCGCCTGGTTCGCTTTCTGTCCCACGGCGGATTCGTTGATGGCGGCCAGCGTGCTTTTACTCTTTTCCGGCTGCTGGCCCGGATCCTGGGTCGGGCGTGTCGCGTCGTTTTCCGGTGTCATCAGTTATTTCTTCCTTTTTTTACAGCGAGATTCAGCAAAAATTATATACGCAAAACGCCGGTTGCGGCGGCGGAGCGGTAAACCCGCCCCCTGACTCTGGCGAAACGGGCCCGCCGTGCGCTAATCGACGTAGCCCTTCATCACGCCGCCCAGCCACTCCATAAACAGGTGGACGCGACGCGAAAGATTGCGCCGATGCGGGTAGATAAGCGAGACAGGCAGCGGTTCGGCGCGGTATTGCGGCAGAATTTCTATCAGCTCCCCGGTGCGCAGCGCGTCGCGAACGCCGACGCGCGGAACCTGAATAATGCCCAGCCCGGCGAGGCAGGCGGCCAGGTAGGTCTCGGTGCTATTGACGGTCAGTATGCCGCCGGTTTTCACCCGGCGCACGGCCCCGTCGCTGACGACCTCAAAACCCGCCGGGCGAACGCCAAGGGTGCTGGCATAGTGGATCAGGGCATGATCGCCGAGATCGTCAAGGGAGTGCGGATAGCCGAAGCGCGCCAGGTACTGCGGGCTGGCGCAGTTAATTTGCGTCAGCTTGCCCAGCGGGCGCGCGATCAGGCCGGAATCTTTCAGCGTACCGACGCGGACGACGCAGTCGAAGCCTTCGCGGATCACGTCAACCAGCCGATCGCTGCAGCTCAGTTCGAGCTCAATTCCCGGGTACTGCTGCAAAAAGGCCGGCAGCCGCGGAATGATCAAATTTTTCGCCAGTCCGACGGGCATATCTACCCGCAGTCGTCCGCTGATGCTGGAGGGATCGTGCTGGAATATGCCGTCCAGCTCGTCGAGGTTGCTCAGCAGGTCTTTGGCGCGCTCGTAGTAGACCATCCCGTCCTGCGTCAGCTGCACCCGGCGGGTGGTGCGGTGCAGAAGGCGCGCGCCGAGATGGCTTTCCAGCGCCTGGATCTGGCGTGAAACGCTGCCTTTCGGCAGGCCCAGGGTGTCGGCGGCGCGGGAAAAGCTCTCCAGCTCCGCCACGCGAATGAACAGCTGCATTGCGTGAATTTTATCCATACCCGAGACCTATTGTTGTTGCCAGGGAAACAGTAAAACGTAATTTAGCGTATTTATTGTTTTTCTGTCAGCTAATAAGCTCTTTAACGATGCAAACGCAACCGATAAGGGGTTTCTGATGACACAACGTATTGCTTTAGTGACCGGCGGCAGCCGTGGATTGGGAAAAAACGCGGCGCTGAAGCTGGCGGCGAAGGGAACCGATATTATCCTCACCTACCACAGCAACCAGCAGGCGGCGCTGGAAGTTGTCGCTGAAATCGAGCAAAAAGGGGTTAAAGCTGCGGCATTAGCGCTTAACGTCGGCGATACGTCGAGCTTCGAAAGCTTTGCTCAGGAGGTGGAGACGCTGCTGCAGCAGCGCTGGCAGCGCGGCACCTTTGATTATTTATTAAACAACGCCGGGATCGGCATCAACGTCGCCTTTGCGCAGACCAGCGAAGCGCAGTTTGACGAGCTGATGAATATCCAGTTCAAAGGCCCGTTCTTTCTGACCCAGCGCCTGCTGCCGCTGCTGCAGGACGGCGGGCGGATCCTCAACGTTTCAAGCGGGCTGGCCCGCTTCGCGCTGCCGGGATACGCCGCCTATGCCTCCATGAAAGGGGCAATGGAGGTACTGACCCGCTACCAGGCAAAAGAGCTGGGCGCGCGCGGGATCTCGGTGAACATCATTGCGCCGGGGGCCATCGAGACGGATTTTGGCGGCGGCGTGGTGCGCGATAATGCGCAGGTAAACCAGCATATTGCGGCGCAAACGGCGCTGGGACGGGTAGGGCTGCCGGACGATATCGGCGATGCGATAGCGGCGCTGCTGAGCGACGATCTGCAATGGATGAACGCCCAGCGGGTGGAGGTTTCCGGCGGCATGTTCCTGTAAGCGGCGAGGCCGCCGCGTCAATTGGCTCGGCAACGGACGCGGCGGCGTATTCTGCTGCCGGTGGCGCTAGCCTGCCGCGGCGGCGGGGCGGTGGTAATCGCGCGGCAGCAGACCAAATAGCCAGTCGTTATGCCAGCGGCCGTTGAGCCAGTAGCATTCGCGCAGCTCGCCCTCCAGCAGAAAGCCGGTTTTCTGCAGCAGGCTTTTTGAGGCGATATTGCCGGCGGTGACGGTGGCGGTCAGGCGACGAACGCCGCCTGCGGAAAAGGCAAAATCGCACAGCGCCTGCAGTGATTCGTAGCCGTAGCCTTTTCCCTGGGCCTGGGGAGTGAACAGGAACCCGACCTCAGCGCAGTCGTCCTCGTGGTGCCGGTAGCCGGTCATGCCGAGCGGCACGTGGGTTTGTCGGTCGCGGACGATCAGGCACAACCAGTGCCTGGCGCCCGGCGTCCACGGCGACAGGCGCGAATCGAACGCTTCGCGGATCTCGGCGAGCGGCCGCGAATCGGCGATATAGAGCATCACCTGCGGATCGCGCTGCAGGGCTAAAAAGAAGGACCAGTCATCCAGCTGCAGCGGCGAGCAGCGCAGCCGTGGCGTAAGCAGTTCAGGCATAGATCGGGGTTCCTGCAAAGGTCGATAGCGTGACCATAGCAGGACATTCTCCGCCGGAACAGCACCTGGTTATAATGGCTCGCCGTAGAGGCCGATCAGCCGACGCACCACGCCGTTGGTCCAGCCGAAACCATCCTGCAGCGGGTATTCACCGCCGCCGCCCTCCTGCGGAACGCCGCTGGCAATATGGTACTTCTCAATCAGCTTATGATGCTGCTTGTAGAAGTGGTTCACCGTTTGCAGCCAGCTTTGGGCAATCTCATCGCCGAGCGGATCCTGGCCGTACATTTTGAAGCCCTGCACCGCCATCCACTGCAGCGGCGCCCAGCCGTTAGGCTTATCCCACTGTTCGCCGCTTTCATACTCGGTGGCCATGATGCCGCCAGGGGTCAGCAGGCGGGCCCGCACCGCGTCGGCAAGGCGATCCGCCTGTTCATGCGTGGCCATTCCGACGTACAGCGGCACGATGCTGGCGGCCGAAAAGAGCGCCAGCTGCTCGCGGCGCCAGTCGTAGTCGCGGAAGCAGCCGCTGTCGTCATCCCACAAATAGCGGGTCACCGCCGCCCGACGGTCGCTGGCCTTCTGGCGAAACGCGGCTTCCGTTTCGCGATCGCCCTCAACGCCGGAGAGATTGGCGATGGTATTTTCGAGCTTGAACAGGAAGGCGTTCAAATCGATGGGGATAAACTGGGTGGTGCGAATACTCGCCAAACGGGTGATATCGCGCAGCCAGCGGCTGGAGTAGTCCCAGCCGGAGGCGGCGCCGGCGCGCAGGTCGCGGTAAACCTCGTTGGGCGGGCGGCCGGAGCGCTTTGCCGTTTCGACATCTTCGCGCCAGGACTCGTCGCGCGGGGTGTCGCGATCGTCCCAGTAGCGGTTGAGCAGCGAACCGTCCGGCATACGCACCGCGTGGCGATAGGCCTGGTTCGGGATCAGCGACTCGGCGCCGTCCATCCAGAAGCGGTACTCCATCTTCAGATGCTCAAGGTAGCGGCGAGCGCCGCGCACGCCGTCCTCTTCAAACAGCTCAACCATCAGGGCGAAAACCGGCGGCTGCGAACGGCTGAGGTAGTAGGTGCGATTGCCGTTAGGGATATGGCCGTAGGTTTCAATCATCCACGCGAAGTTGTCCGCCATGCACTTCAGCAGGTCCTCGCGGCCGCTCTCCGCCAGCCCCAGCATCGTGAAGTAGGAGTCCCAGTAGTAGGTCTCGCTAAAGCGGCCGCCGGGCACAATATACGACTGCGGCAGCGCCAGCAGCGACGACCACGGGATATGATCCTGCGGCTCGCGGGTGAGGATCGGCCAGAGGTGATCGATATGCTCTTTCAGCGATCGCTTAGGATCGGAAACGTAATCTTCCGCGCGATGATCCGGCAGCCAGAAGTGATCCTCGACGAACTGCCGCAGATCGAACCCTGGGGTGCGCCTCACCCGCCGGTAGTGGATTAAAATATCCAGCGGGTCCTGCTTCGGCGCGCAGTCGGGGAAGGTTTTGCTGTCGGCGAAAATGCGCGATTTTTGCACGTGCGCGAACAGCTCCAGGTAGCGATCGGCCGGGGTCAGGGCGTCAGACGCCGGCAGCCCCTCGATAATTTCTGGCTCCGGCTCGGCGTCGAACATTTCGTCCAGTTTTAACTCATACGGATCGGCTTCGTAGCGCAGATCGACGTCGATCTTTAACTCATCGTTATTATCGTTGCGTAATGTCTGGCTGGACATAGTGATACGGACCTCCGGATCGCGTCGCTTAATGGCGCCGGGTATTCCCGGCATGGCTTTTAAGCTTAGTCATTCGCTTCGGTTTTCGTGGGGGAAACTGTGCGGCAGGTCACGCTTCTGTGCAAATACCTGAAGGCGGTATTTTTATTAGCAACTGATTTTTATCGTTAATTTATGAGATGGTGCTCTGAATCGCGCGGAAAAATTCAGAGCAATCGTTTTGCAACAAAATCTTATTTTATGGCGAAGGCGCGGGATTACTCCCACGCCGCTTCCAGCATCTCCAGCAGCTGTTCGCTGCTCAGCGTGACCGGGTTGGCTTTCATCGACGACGAGCCGCTGGCGGCCAGCGCGGCGGGCTCAAGCGCCCGATGCGCCACGCCAAGGTCATTGAGATTGCCGAGCCCGGCGCCGCGGCTCCATTCGTGCAGGCTCTCCCAGGCGGTATCCGGATGCACGTTGAGCCCGTCGGCCAGCCAGCGGCGCACGTCGTTAAAGCGCTCGCGCAGGGCTTCATCGGTGACCAGCGATTCGTTAAGCGCGAGGCCGAAGGGCAGCAGGCAGCCGCACAGCGCGCCGTGGGAGGCGTTGCTCAGGCCGCCCAGCGGCCCCGCCAGGCCGTGAACAACGCCGAGACCGGAATTGGCCAGCGCCAGGCCGCCGCACAGGCTGACCCACGCCATCTCATCGCGACTCTGCGGGCACTCTTTCGCCATTAGCGTTTTCAGCGCCTTGATGCCGCGCGGGATCGCCTCCCGGCACAGGGCGTCGGTAAACGGGTTGGCCCGGGTGCACAGCCAGGGTTCGATAAGCTGGGTGATCGCATCGAGGCCGGAGCCCAGGGTCACCGCCCGCGGCGCGTTATCGGTAAGCGACGGGTCAACGATCGCCAGGTCCGGCAGCATCCGGTCATCGCGCAGGCTGACCTTACGCTGCTGCTGCACGACGTTAATCACCGCGTTTTTCGTCACCTCGGCGCCGGTGCCGGAGGTGGTGGGGATGGCGACAAAGGGCAGCGGATGCGCTTCCAGTACCCGGCCGCTGCCGACCACTTCGAGATATTCGATGACCTCCCCGGATGCCGGCACCAGTGCGGCGATGGCCTTCCCGGCGTCGATCACTGCGCCGCCCCCGAGGCTCACCACCGCCCCGACGCCCCTTTCGCGCGCCAGGCGCACGCCCTGCTCGATCGCCTGCAGGTCGGGCTCATGGGCGATGGCGAGGGTCGTCACCTCCAGCGCGTGGGCGCGAAGTTCGGCCAGCAGAAAGTCGGCCCGCTGCGGGCTGGCGCCGTGCACCAGCAGCACCTTGTCGCTGCGCTGGGCCAGCCAGGGCGCAGCGCTCGGCGCCAGGCCGCGACCAAAACGAATATTTCCCGGGGTTAAAACGTTAAAGGGGGTCAGCATCACGGGCTCCTGTATCGGCAAAAAGGCAAGCAAAGGCAAGCATCAACTATACCCTAAATCATTCGCGTTGCAGGAAGGCGGCAACGCAGGGAATTCCCGGGGGCTTTCCCGGGTCTGTGACTGGCACGAGCGAGGAAAGCCAACGCACATGTCATTACATATTATCCGGCAGTCTGCCCCGTTGCTGGCTGTACTCGCGCAGCCGATGGAGTATGGTGAATAAAACGTCCCTTCGGTTAAGGAATCCCTGACAATGCTAACAATACTGGGTAAACGCTCATCAATTAACGTCCGTAAAGCGCTGTGGACCTGCGAAGAAGCGGGCCTTGAGTATCAGCAGGAAGATTACGGCAGCGGATTTCAGCCGATTGATACCGCGGAGTTCCGCGCGCTGAATCCGAACGCCCTGGTGCCGGTTCTGCTGGATGACGACTTTGTGCTGTGGGAGTCGAACAGTATCTGTCGCTACCTGGCGCGCAAGGCCGGGCGGGAGGATCTGCTGCCCGCCGCGCCGCAGGCGGCGGCCGAGGTCGAGCACTGGATGGACTGGCAGGCCACGGAGTTTAACAACGCCTGGCGCTACGCGTTTATGGGGCTAGTGCGTAAGGACCCGCGCTTTCAGGACCCGACGGCGCTGAAAGAGAGCATTGCCACATGGACCCGCTGCGTGCACATCGTTGAATCACAGCTGCAACGCACCGGCGCCTGGATGACGGGTAATCAATTTACGCTGGCGGATATCGTGCTCGGCCTGTCGGTTCACCGCTGGAAAATGACCCCTTTTGCCCACCCGGAACTGCCGGCGGTTGAGCACTGGTATATGGCGCTCAACCAGCGCCCGGCGTTTATGCGCCACGGTAACAACGGCATGGCGTGACCGCAGGATAAAAAAACGTCCAGATTGACCGCGCCGCGGACGTTAAATTCAGCCTATTCGCTTTGCAATCACCGATGACTGCCGTTACGATCTGCGTCCCTTTTTTATCCACCCGGTAGCGCGTACGGCAGGAAGGTATGGTTTGAGCAGGCGGTTGAGCCCTGTGTTGCTGGCGTCTGCGCTGCTTGTCGGATGCTCCGGAACGCTTTCGCAAATGAGTGTCCCTTCTGACGAAACCAGTCAGATAGGGCAAAACGGGCATCGGCTCTCCGTCGATACCTTCGTTAACCACTATATGCAGAGCAAGCAGGTGAGCGGTGTGGTGGTGGCGGTGATCCGTCATAACGGCCCGGCGGAATTTCACTGCTACGGCGTGACCGATGCCAAAAATCGCTACCCGATTACCCCGGATACGCTCTTTGCCCTCGGCTCGCTGAGCAAAGGGGTCACCGCAGAGGTAATAACCCTGCTGGTCAATGAGGGGCGGCTGCACTGGGACGATACGCTCGCCATGCTGCTGCCGCCGCAGACCCCGCTGAGTGCAGACGCCAGGAAAATTACTCTCCTGCAGCTGGTGACGCATACCTCCGGACTGCCGCGTCAGCCAATGAACCTGCTGTCGCTGGAGCATCTGCTGGCCTACCTGAGCGATGGGGAAAACTTCTATCACGAACTCGACGGCGACGGCGCGCTGGGCTATCTCAGCACCTTCAACGCGCCGCTGGTGCGCGAGCCTGAATACTCCAATCTCGGCTACGCCATTCTCGGCTACATCCTCAAATATCAGACCGGAGAATCCGTTGAGGCGCTGGCATCGCGGATGATTTTCCAGCCGCTGGCCCTGCATAACACCAGCTTCGTGCCGTCAACGCTGCGCGGATACTCCCGGCGCGCCCTCGGACATGCGGGGGATCAGCCGAAATTTAAAACCCGCGGTGCGCTGACGCCGGACTGGCAGTTCAGCAACAATATGGTGGGGGCGGCAAACCTGTACAGCGACGCTCGCGACCTTATCGCTTACGCCCGCGCCCATTTTTCACCGACCGGCAATTCGGCGCTGGATAAAGCCTTCACCGACGTTGGCCACGACTACTATCCGCGGCAGACGGAGGCGGCGAATATTGCCTGGGTGACCGATACGATCGGCGGGCAGAAGATTACCTATCAGGTGGGCTACATCGGCGGCTATTCGAGCTATATCGGCTTTGATAAAGCGAACCAGAATGCGGTGGTGGTGCTGCAAAATAGCTTTAACTGGAGTAACTACATCGGGCATGCGATTTTGCAAAATCAGGCGGCGGAAACGGATTATCGGCTGCGCCATGAGGCGTTGAAAAAGGCCCCGTGAGTACGGGGCCCTGACGTTTAGCGCATGGTCACGAACTCTTCCGCGGCGGTCGGGTGGATCGCCACGGTGTTGTCGAAGTCCTTCTTGGTGGCGCCCATCTTCAGCGCGACCGCAAAGCCCTGCAGCATTTCATCCATGCCGAAGCCGATGCCGTGAATACCGACAATCTTCTCTTCCGGGCCGACGCAGACCAGCTTCATGCGGCACGGCTGGCGGTGCGAGGTGACGGCGGTATACATCGCGGTAAAGGAGGATTTATAGACCTTCACCGCCTCGTCGCCGTACTGCTCGCGGGCCTGCGGCTCGGTTAAGCCGACGGTGCCGATCGGCGGGTGGCTGAAGACCACGGTCGGGATGTTGCTGTAGTCCAGATGCTCTTCCGGCTTGTTGTTGAACAGACGCTCGGAGAGGCGGCGGCCGGCGGCAACGGCGACCGGCGTCAGCTCGACCGCGCCGGTGTTATCGCCCACCGCGTAGATCCCCGCCACGCTGGTGTTCTGGAATTTATCCACGACGATATAGCCTTTGTCGTTGGTCTTCACCCCGGTGGCCTTGAGGTTGAAGTTATCGGTCTCCGGCTGGCGGCCGATGGCCCAAATCAGGCAATCGACGGTCTGGCTGCGGCCATCTTCGAGGGTCAGGGTCAGGCTGCCGTCGGCGTTTTTCACCACCGACTGCGGAATGGCGTTGGTATGCAGCTGCGGGCCTTCGGCGTTCATCACCTCAACCAGCGTCTCGACAATCAGCGGATCGAAGCTGCGCAGCGGCGCGTGCTTGCGCACGAACAGATGCGTCTCGGCCCCCAGGCCGTTAATCACTCCCGCCAGCTCAACCGCGATATAGCCCGCGCCGACAACCGCCACGCGCTTCGGCAGCGCCGGCAGCTCGAAGAAGCCGTTGGAGTCGATGCCGTACTCTACGCCCGGAATGGACGGGTGGCTCGGACGGCCGCCGGTGGCGATGAGGATATGATCGGCAGTCAGGGTTTCGCCGTTGACTTCCACCGTTTTGGCGTCAATAAAGCGGGCGAAGCCCTTAATCACATCGACCTTATTTTTACCCAGCACGTTGTCGTAGGAGGTATGAATGCGGTCGATGTAGGCGCTGCGGCTGGCAACCAGCCGGTCCCAGTCGAAGTGGTTAATGGTGGTGTCGAAACCGTAGTCCGGGCCGTACAGGTGAATCGCTTCGCGGATCTGCGCCGCGTGCCACATTATTTTCTTCGGTACACAGCCGACGTTAACGCAGGTGCCGCCCAGATCTTTCGCTTCAATCAGGGCGCACTTCTGGCCGTACATCGCCGCGCGGTTGATGGAGGCAATGCCGCCGCTGCCGCCGCCGATAGCAATGTAGTCATAATGTTTGCTCATGAGTCATATCCTTAATATCTGAATGCTGCGATTGTATACCGGAAATCAATAGGTTCCGCCGATGACTGCGATTACTCCGGGACGATCCAGCTGACCGTTGCGTGCCCGTTGCCGGTCGGAACCAGCTTTTTGTGCAGCCACGGCAGGACGTTGTTCATCTGCTGTTCCAGCTTCCACGGCGGGTTGATCACGATCATCCCCGACGCGGTCATGCCGCGCTGGTCGCTGTCCGGGCGCACGGCAAGCTCAATCTGCATGATTTTGCGGATGCCGGTTGCTTCTAACTCTTTGATCATGCGTTTGATCTGCGCACGAAGGACCACCGGATACCACAGCGCATAGGTGCCGGTCGCGAAGCGCTTGTAGCCTTCGTGAATGCCGGTCACCACCGCCTGGTAATCGCTTTTAATTTCGTACGGCGGGTCGATCAGAATCAGGCCGCGGCGGGAGACGGGCGGCAGCTTAGCCTTCAGCTGCTGATAGCCATCGGATTTTTCCACGCGCGCGCGCTCGTCTTTCTGGAACTCCGCGCGCAGCAGCGGGAAGTCGCTCGGGTGCAGCTCGGTCAGCTGCAGGCTGTCCTGCTCGCGCAGCAGCTGGCGGGCAACCAGCGGGGAGCCCGGATAGTAGCGCAGCTGGCCGCTGCGGTTGAAGTGCTGAACCACGGAGATATAGGGCTCCAGCTCGGCCGGCAGGTCATCCTGCTGCCAGATGCGGGCGATGCCTTCCATGTACTCACCGGTACGCTCGGCGTGCTCGCTGCTCAGATGGTAGCGACCTGCGCCGGCGTGGGTGTCCAGATAGAGAAACGGCTTCTCTTTCTCTTTCAGCGATTCAATGATCAGACTCTGAACGGTGTGTTTGAGGACGTCGGCGTGGTTGCCTGCGTGAAAGCTGTGGCGATAACTGAGCATGGATGCAGAGATTCCGGGAATTAAACAAGATAACCGATAGTTTACCGCAGATCCGTACGGATTACCGCTGTAGCGCCGTGCTGTTTCAATTGTGCCAAAAGCGTTGCAAAACATAACGGTGTCATAAAAGCGTCAAACGGTCGCGCTAGCGTCGCGTGCAGGCAAGGTAATCGTTTGAATAAAAGGAAAAATAATGAAACTGCAAATCACACTTCTGACGTCGGCGCTAATCCTGGCGTTGCCGGCTCTGGCCAAAGACGTTCCGCTCAATCAGGCGGCGGCGATCGCCGCCAGCGTCACGCCCGCGGCGCAGAGCCCGGCGTTTGACGCGCTGGAGAGCCAGACGCTGGCGGCGCTGCGCCAGGCGCTGAAGGGGGATGCCGCAACCCTCACCCGCGACCAGCTGGAGCACGCGAAACAGAATAAAACCCAGGCGGATAAAGCCTGGCTCAAGGCCAGCGGCTACGATTTTCAGACTAAAGCGAACCAGCAGGCGGGAATTGCGCTGCTCTCGGCGTTCAGCAAGCTCCCGGATGCGGTGGTGAAAGATAATCTCGCCACCGTCACCGCCATTAACCGCGATGCTACCCAGGCTACCCGCCACCAGGCGTTGGCCGATGCCGAGGGGATAAGCTATCTCTACTTCCTCAGCGATGCGATGGGGCCCCGGCTGGGCAAAGCGTTCCTTGCGGCCTACGACAAAGGCGAGCTGGGCAAAGCGGCGGCGCTGATTAAGGCCAGCGAAGTCAGCACCGGTGCGGCGAAAAAGCACTTCAATAACCCGCGTCCGTTCCTGATTCAGGGCAACACCATCCACATGGTGCCCGATGACGTGGTGGTGAAGGATAACCAGCCCTATTCCGCCGATGAAGGCTCCTTCCCAAGCGGACACACCAATACGGGCTATACCGATGCCCTGCTGATGGCCGAGATGATCCCGGAGCGCTTCGATGCGCTGGTGACCCGCGGCGCGCGCTACGGCTACTCGCGGATCGTGCTCGGCGTGCACTATCCGCTGGACGTGATGGGCTCGCGGATGGTGGCGCAGCGTAACGTCGCCCACTATCTGAACGATGCGAAATATCGCGCGCTGTTTAACGAGGCGCGCGACCAGCTGCGCGCCGCGCTGGAGAAAGAGTGCGGCACTTCGCTTGCCGAATGCGCGAAAAGCGCCGGCAAGGACGATCCGTACCGCGACCCGGCCATGAACGCCTTTTATCGCTTCACCATGACCTACGATCTGCCGCAGCAGAAAGGCGAGAAGCCGGCCCTGAAGGTGCCCGAAGGGGCCGAGGTGCTGCTGGAGGCCGCCTTGCCGCATCTTTCCGCCGCGCAGCGTCGGGCGCTGATGGTGAAAAGCGCGCTACCGGCCGGCTATCCGCTGTCGGGAGAGACCGCCGACCAGCAGTTCTGGCAGCGCCTCAACCTGCCTGCCGCCTGGCAGATGGCGCAGAAGGCGCATTAATCTCACCCAGCCCGGCGAAGCAGCGCGCCCGCCGGGATTTTGCTCAACGGCCGGGCTTATTGCAGCAATACCCGGCTCTGCGCATCGCACGACATTGAAATTCACCCAACTATCCCCCATTCTAGATCTCATGCTAAAGCGCCGGAACGCGCGCTTCATTTCCCCTTTTCAACAGGACTGCGCATATGACCAATCCATTACTGACGCCTTTTTCGTTGCCGCCTTTTTCTGCAATCAAGCCGGAGCATGTGGTGCCTGCGGTCACCAAAGCGCTGGACGATTGCCGGGCAGCGGTAGAGAGCGTCGTGGCGCAGGGCGCGCCCTATAGCTGGGAGACGCTGTGCCAGCCGCTGGCGGAAGTTGACGACGTGCTGGGGCGTATTTTTTCTCCCGTCAGCCATCTGAACTCGGTAAAAAATAGCCCGGAGCTGCGTGAAGCCTACGAACAAACCCTGCCGCTGCTGTCGGAATACAGCACCTGGGTGGGCCAGAACGAAGGCCTGTACCAGGCGTATCGCGACCTGCGCGACGGCGACCACTACGCCACCCTTAACACCGCCCAGAAAAAAGCGGTGGATAACGCGCTGCGTGATTTTGAACTCTCCGGTATTGGCCTCGAAAAAGAGCAGCAGAAGCGCTACGGCGAAATTGCCGCACGCCTCTCCGAGCTGGGCAACCAGTACAGCAACAACGTGCTCGACGCCACCATGGGCTGGAGCAAGCTGGTCACCGACGAAGCCGAACTCTCCGGGATGCCGGAGAGCGCGCTGGCCGCGGCTCAGGCCCAGGCGCAGGCTAAAGAGCAGGAAGGCTATCTGCTGACTCTCGATATCCCGAGCTACCTGCCGGTGATGACCTACTGCGACAACCAGGCGCTGCGCGAAGAGCTCTATCGCGCCTACTCCACCCGCGCTTCTGACCAGGGGCCGAACGCCGGCAAATGGGACAACAGCCCGGTGATGGCCGAGATCCTCGCCCTGCGCCACGAGCTGGCGCAGCTGCTGGGCTTTGACAGCTACGCGTCAAAATCGCTGTCGACCAAAATGGCGGAAAACCCGCAGCAGGTGCTCGACTTCCTGACCGACCTGGCGAAACGCGCCCGTCCGCAGGGGGAGAAAGAGCTGGCCCAGCTGCGCGCCTTCGCCAAAACGGAGTTCGGCGTTGAGGAGCTGCAGCCGTGGGATATCGCTTACTACAGCGAAAAGCAGAAGCAGCATCTCTACAGCATCAGCGATGAGCAGCTGCGTCCCTATTTCCCGGAAAACAGAGCCGTTAACGGCCTGTTCGAAGTGGTTAAGCGCATTTACGGCATCAGCGCCAAAGAGCGCACCGATATCGACGTCTGGCACCCGGAAGTGCGCTTCTTCGAGCTGTATGACGATACAGGCGAGCTGCGCGGCAGCTTCTATCTCGATCTCTACGCCCGCGAGCACAAGCGCGGCGGCGCGTGGATGGACGACTGCGTCGGCCAGATGCGCAAGCTGGACGGCTCGCTGCAGAAACCGGTGGCCTACCTGACCTGCAACTTTAACCGTCCGGTTAGCGGCAAGCCGGCGCTGTTCACCCATGATGAAGTGATCACCCTGTTCCACGAATTCGGCCACGGCCTGCACCACATGCTGACCCGCATCGATACCCCGGGCGTGTCCGGCATCAGCGGCGTGCCGTGGGATGCGGTTGAGCTGCCGAGCCAGTTTATGGAGAACTGGTGCTGGGAGCCGGAGGCGCTGGCGTTTATCTCCGGCCACTACGAGACCGGCGAACCGCTGCCGCAGGCGCTGCTGGAAAAAATGCTCGCCGCGAAGAATTACCAGGCCGCGCTGTTTATTCTGCGCCAGCTGGAGTTCGGCCTGTTCGACTTCCGCCTGCATGCGGAATATCAGCCGGAGCAAGGGGCGAAAATCCTCGAGACGCTGGCGGAGATCAAAAAGCAGGTCGCCGTGGTGCCTGGCCCGTCGTGGGGCCGCTTCCCGCACGCCTTCAGCCACATTTTTGCCGGCGGCTACGCGGCGGGCTACTACAGCTACCTGTGGGCCGACGTGCTGGCGGCGGATGCCTTCTCCCGCTTTGAGGAAGAGGGGATTTTCAACCGCGAAACCGGCCAGTCGTTCCTCGATAACATCCTGAGCCGCGGCGGTTCTGAAGAGCCGATGATCCTCTTCAAACGCTTCCGCGGCCGTGAGCCGCAGCTGGACGCGATGCTGGATCACTACGGGATTAAGGGCTAATTTACCCGCCATACTTCAGGCTGCCCCTGCGGCAACTGCACTCACTCACCCCGGGAACGTACGCTGCGTTCGTTGCCGGGGATTTGTTCCCTTGTTGTCCTGAGGCAACGCGAATTATTTAGGGTAAAGCGGAAGTGAAAATCTGCTTAATTGATGAAACGGGCGCCGGAGACGGCGCCTTATCTGTTCTGGCCGCCCGCTGGGGGCTGGAGCATGACGAAGACAACCTGATGGCGCTGGCGATGACGCCGGAGCATCTGGAATTGCGCAAGCGCGACGAGCCGAAGCTTGGCGGCATCTTCGTAGATTTTGTCGGCGGGGCGATGGCCCATCGGCGCAGGTTCGGCGGCGGACGCGGCGAGGCGGTGGCCAAAGCGGTGGGCGTTAAGGGCGACTATCTGCCGGACGTGGTGGACGCCACGGCGGGGCTGGGGCGCGACGCGTTTGTGCTCGCCAGCGTAGGCTGCCGCGTGCGGATGCTGGAACGTAACCCGGTGGTGGCGGCGCTGCTTGATGATGGCCTTGCCCGCGGCTATGCCGACCCGGAAATTGGCCCGTGGCTGCAGCAGCGCCTGCAGCTTATTCACGCCTCAAGCCTGACGGCGCTGAGCGATATTACCCCGCGACCGCAGGTGGTCTATCTCGACCCGATGTTCCCGCACAAGCAGAAAAGCGCGCTGGTGAAAAAAGAGATGCGCGTCTTTCAGTCGCTGGTGGGGCCAGATTTAGACGCCGACGGCCTGCTGGAGCCGGCGCGCCGGCTGGCCACTAAACGGGTGGTGGTCAAACGGCCTGACTACGCGCCGCCGCTGGCGGACGTCGCCACGCCGAACGCGGTGGTCACCAAGGGCCATCGGTTTGATATTTACGCCGGCACGGCGGAATAACCCCTTCTCGCCGAATATCCCGCAGGGTAGCGCAACGCGCCTTATCCGGACTACGTAGCCCGGATAAGCATCGCGCGGCCTGTGCGCGGTTAGACGAACGGTGCCAGCGGATCGGCAATCTCAAAGGCGATGGCTCTGTCGGCCTTCGGAGGATAGATAAGCTCGCTGGTTATCGCGATCTTCACCTTTTTTGCCTCTTCCCGCGTCAGCTTCACCTGCTGGTCCCAGCCTTCGGTATAGACCGCGCCCCAGGCGCCGAGGTCCAGACAGGTGACGTAGTTTTCCTGACGATAGGGCAGCGGCGCCACTTCCAGCAGGCTGGCCGCCGCGTTGTTGCCGGCAAATTTGCCCAGCAGAATCGCGTGCTGGCAGGTCATCAGCGCGTGGTTGCCCTTATCATCGGTGGCGGCGTAGGCCACGTCCCCGGTGGCGTAGATCGCATCATGACCCATCACCTGAAGATCGCCGTTGACGTGCAGGCGGCCCTGGCGATCGCGCGGGGCGTCAATCTGCGCCGTCAGGTCGTTGGCCTGTACGCCGACGGTCCAGATAACGGTCTGCGACGCGATAGTCTGCCCGTCTTTCAACGTCACGCCGGATGCGTCAATGCTTTCGACCTCCGCGTTCACCAGCCACTCAACGCCGAGCTCTGCGGAGGCCTGAACGATAACCTCGCGCAGCGCGTCGCTGTAGCGTGAGCCCGGCTGCGGGCCGCGTTCAACTACGACTACTCTGGTCTTAGCATTTGAGCCCAGGATGGCCCGCAGCTTGCCCGGAAGCTCCATCGCCATCTCGATGCCGGTAAAGCCGCCGCCGCAGACGACGACCGTATTGCGCACCACGCTATCCGCGGCGTGGGCCAGGGATTTCAGATGGTTTTCCAGAACGGTAGCGCTTTCCAGCTGGTCGAGGTCGAAGGCGTGAGCCTCGGCGCCGGCGACCTGGGTACGGTTAACGCGGCTGCCGCTGGCGAGAATCAGCCGGTCGTAGCCCGCGCGCTGCGCGTTACCGGAGGCATCGACCCACGCCACTTCTTTGGCGGCAGGCACGATGCGCTCAACGCTCCCGCGCAGGAAGCTGACGCCGGTGGCGTCAAATAATGGCTGTAGCGGGGCGACCAGCGTCGGCACATCGTCCTCATAGAAACGTGGACGTACCCGCAGCTCGGGCTGCGGGGCAATTACCGTGATTTCCACGGTCTCGTCGCGGTGCTTATCCGCCAGGCGTGCGGCGCTGAGCGCCGCCCACATTCCGGAAAAGCCCGCGCCGACGATCAGGATTTTTTTAGCCATTATGCTTTCACTCACTGTTTGCTACGATGTATTTACTCGGATTTTATTTGTCGTAGTTATAAAGTGCAACGTGATTTGTGCTGTTGCCAGAGTGAAAAGCGGGGTTTTGATTGTATACATATGATAAATATTAAAATAATTATTTATCCTGCCGCTTGATACGGCATCTGTCTGGTATGGATGAGATGGAAAAGCTACAATAACTCAGATTTGTTTTGGCTGAGATAAGAGAATGGCGTTCTACAGTTCTGGCGTTGAGTACGGCATCCATAGTCTGATGTGCATGGTGGACAGCAAGGGCGACGCGCGCGACATGAGCGTGCGCGAAATCGCCGAGCTGCAAAGCGTGCCCTACGACTATCTGGCCAAAATATTTACCCGCCTCTCCCGGGCAGGGCTGGTGCGCAGCATGGAGGGCAAGGGCGGCGGCTTTCAGCTGGCGAAGCCCGCCGAACACATCACGGTGCTGGACGTGGTCAATGCCATTGATGGCGATAAGCGTATTTTCGAGTGTCGTGAAATTCGCCAGCGGCTGGCGGTATTTGACGAGCAGCCGCCGGAGTGGGCCTGTGAAGGCATTTGTGGCGTGCGCTCGGTAATGGACATGGCCCAGCAGCGCATGGAAGAGGCGCTCGGGCAGCATACGATTTTGGACCTCGCCCGTAAGATGTACCGCAAAGCGCCGGATGAGTTTGTGATTGAAGTGCAGGAGTGGATTGACGCTCGCAAGGGTTAACCTCAGCCAGCCGCCGCTATTTGCCGTCGGCAGGGGTATTAATCATACGGTTGAGCCACGGCACCAGAATCGCCATCACGATCGCCACCGCCAGGGTCACCAGGCCAATCTTGCCGAACACGTCGGTGTAGATCGGCAGGGTCTGCAGCGGGTCGGTGATATTTTCCGGCACCGCGGTGAAGGTCGCCACGTATCCCCCCATCAGGAAGGCTGCCGCCTGCGTCAGGAACCACATCCCGAGGATAAAGCCCATCAGCTGCTGGGGAACCAGCGCGGCGACCATCGCCAGGCCGAGCGCGCTAATCAGCAGCTCGCCGAGGCTCTGGAACAGATAGACCAGCACGATAAACCACGGCGAGGTGAGCCCCTGGGCGTCGGCAAACCAGATGCCGGCGGCGGCGGCGGTCAGGAAGCCCAGCGAACATAAAAACATCCCAAGGGTAAACTTCATCGGCATGGTCAGGTCCCGACCTTTGTTGCCGAGGCGGGTGTAGATTGCCGCCAGTACCGGGCTGGCGACCACTACCCAGAACGGATTCAGCGCCTGGAAGCTGACCGGATTAATGGTGATGCCAAGGATCTGGTGGTGCACGTTGTTGATGGCAAAAAAGTTGAGCGATGTGGGCATTTGCGCGTACAGGATGTAGAACAGCACCGCTTCCAGCATCAGGATAAAGGCGACAAACATCCTGTTGCGGCCGGTTTTATCCAGCTTAAAGGCCTCGCGAAAGAAGAAAATAATCACCACGATAGAGAGGACGATCAGTACCAGGTTGGCAATTTCCACGTTATGCATCAGCCAGGCGCAGAGGAAAATCATCGCTACCGTACCGACCAGCACGTACAGCAGGTTGCGCAGCACCAGCGGCCGATGGTCGGGCTCCGAACCGATATCTTTGACCATCCCACGGCAGGCGAAGTAGACCAGCAGAGCGATAATCAGCCCCGCCCCGCACAGGTTGTAGGTGACGGCATAGCCGAACTTCTCGGCAATCACCGGCGCCAGCGATAGCGACAGCAGGGAGCCGATGTTAATCGACATGTAAAACAGGGTGAACGCCCCGTCGAGGCGGGCGTCATCCGGGGGATAGCACTTTGACAGCAGGCTGGCGGGATTGGCCTTAAACAGCCCGTTGCCGACGGCGATGGTGCCCAGAGCGATAAAAATGAGATCGGGTTTCAGGAGCGACAGCCCGGTCATGAAATAGCCGAGCGCCAGCACAATTGCCCCCAGCACCAGCGTTCGTTTGGTGCCCAGCAGGTGGTCGCCGACGTAGCCGCCGATGGAGATCAGGCCGTAGACCAGCGCCGCAAATGCGCCGAAGGTAATAAACGCCTGTTCCTGAGAGAATCCGAGCTGTTTAACAAAGAAAACCGCCAGGATGCCCTGGACGCCGTAATAGCCAAATCGCTCCCATAACTCTACAAAAAAGATCATGAAGAACGGCCGCGGTTGCTGCAGCAGGCCCGTAGGTGCAGTTGTTTTCATATTCCTTCGCCTTTTAGTGCTATCCGAAAAAAGTATGAACGCGTATGCCAGAACGCGCTGAAAAAGTATGATGGCGCGCTATACTGCGGCCATTGGCTTAATGATTAGATTATTATATAGATATTTTTTCTTATAATTGGTTGATCACACTAACTGATATTAAATGCGTGGATTTATATACTGCTGGTTGATCCCGGCGGGCGATAACGGTCCGTTCGGGATAGTCGGGATAATAGCGGGCGGGAGATGGCGGCGCGGACGGGTAAAGAAACGCCCGCATAAGCGGGCGCAGACAGGCTGATGCTGAGAAAGGCGAAAGCGTTATTCGTCTTCTTCGTCGCGCAGCGGGACAATCAGCATATCGACATGCACGGTGTTGATCAGCTGGCGCGCGGAGGACATCAGCTTGCTCCAGAAGTCCTGATGGTGGCCGCAGACGACCAGATCCATATCGTATTTTTTAATGGCATCAACCAGCACCTGGCCGAGATCGCCGCTGCCGCTCAGGGTTTCCGTAATCGGATAGCCCGCGTTGCCGGAGAGTTCGCTCAGCGCGTGGTGGGTCTCTTCAGAAATGCGTTTCTGCATATCGCCCAGATTGACGTCGATAAGACCGGTGTAGAGGTCGGAGTAATTCACATCGACGTGGATCAGGGAAACCTTGGCATTGTAGGGACGTGCCATAGAAACGGCTTTCTCTACCAGCACTTTGCTTTCCGGGGAGAGGTCTACTGCAATAAGAATATGTTTGTAAGCCATAGTGTTACTCCTTCCATAAGTTGTCGATGACCGTTGGACCAGACAGCTAGCGCTGCCGCTTCGCCCGCGTCCTGCGTGCTAATTCGCGGGGGTTCAGTCCGTTAAGGACTTAATTGTAGAAGATATTTCTACCTTATAGCGCCCCTCGCGCGCCGTCAATGCGCCTGGTTCACCAAATAGTTAAACAAATATATCCGTCTTATGTATTGATAACGATTAACCTTGTGGTAAAAAAATTAACTGATCTCCTACACTATTTAATGAGCCGATCGAATAAATAAACGTGATTGGTATCGCACTCTTCTATTGTATGGGTCGGGTATTGGGGAGCGCTAGCCCCGGAGACGTCTCCGAGGGCGGGTCGCCGGGGAGGAAGTATGATCAGCACGATTGCGCTGTTTTGGGCCCTGTGTATCGTTTGTGTGGTGAATATGGCACGCTACTTCTCATCGTTGCGTGCGTTATTGGTAGTGCTACGTGGTTGCGATCCCTTGCTGTATCAATATGTTGATGGCGGAGGGTTTTTTACCTCTCACGGCCAGCCGGGTAAACAGATGAGGCTGGTCTGGTATATCTACGGCCAGCGCTACCGCGATCATCATGACGACGAGTTTATTCGCCGCTGTGAACGGGTGCGGCGGCAGTTTATTTTGACCAGCGCGCTGTGTGGCCTGGTGGTGGTGAGTATGATTGCGCTGCTTATCTGGCACTAGCGCAAAAAAAAACGGGCCAGTTTCCTGACCCGTTATATCACTGCCGTTAGCCGCTTAGATAAGCTTCAGCGCTATCCAGTACAGCCCGCCTGACAGCAGAATCGCCGCCGGGAGGGTGAGAACCCACGCCATCAGAATACTGGTGACGGTTTTTTTCTGCAGTCCGCCGCCGTCAACGAGCATCGTCCCCGCCACCGAGGAGGAGAGCACGTGGGTGGTGGAAACCGGCATCCCGGTGTAGCTCGCCAGACCAATCGATACGGCCGCGGTCATCTGGGCCGACATACCCTGTGCGTAGGTCATGCCTTTCTTACCGATCTTCTCGCCGATAGTGGTCGCCACGCGGCGCCAGCCGATCATGGTGCCGATACCCAACGCCAGCGCAACCGCCATAATGATCCAGATTGGCGCGTACTCGATGGTGCTCAGCATATCGGTTTTAAGCTTCTTCAGCAGACGCTTGTCATCGCCATTCACTTCCGGCAGCTTCGCGACTTTGTCGGTGGTGTCGGAAATACACAGCATAATGCGGCGCATCTGGCTGCGCTGATCGAGAGTGAGCGCGTCGTAGCTTTCGATTCCGGTGAGCATCGTTTTCACGCGGCTAAGCGCGTTGACGGTGTTCGCCGGATGGCAGTGGAACTCGCCCGCGGCGACCGCACCGGCTTCCGGTGACGGAATCAGCTGGTCAACGCCGGTCGCTTTCTTCAGCAGCTCAGGACGCTGTTCGAAGAAGGTTTCCACGTTATTGACCGCATCGCGGGTACGGGTGATTTCGTAGCCGGAGGCGTTCATGTTAACCACAAACCCTGCCGGCGCTACGCCGATAAGCACCAGCATCACCAGGCCAATGCCCTTCTGACCGTCGTTCGCGCCGTGCGAGAATGACACGCCGATGGCTGACAGAATCAGCGCAATGCGGGTCCAGAACGGCGGTTTTTTCTTGCCGTCTTTCTTTTCACGTTCAGCAGGCGTCAGGTGGATACGGGCGCGTTTCTTGGTATTGCTCCAGTAGCGGCGCAGAATGAAAATCAGGCCGCCCGCCACCACCAGGCCCACGATAGGCGAGACGATCAGCGAGGCGAAAATACCGATGACTTTCGGGATATTCAGCGCGTCAACCACCGAGGTGCCGGTCATCAACGCATTGGTTAAACCAATCCCGATGATGGCGCCGATCAGCGTGTGCGAACTGGAGGCCGGAAGGCCGAAGTACCAGGTTCCGAGGTTCCAGATAATGGCCGCCAGCAGCATGGAGAACACCATAGCGAGGCCATGTGCAGAACCCATGTTAAGCAGCAGGTCGGTCGGCAACATATGCACAATGGCATAGGCTACGCTAAGACCACCTAACAGAACGCCGAAAAAGTTAAAGAGAGCCGCCATCGCCACAGCAAGCTGCGACCGCATTGCGCGCGTGTAGATCACAGTTGCAACAGCGTTTGCGGTATCATGAAAACCGTTAATCGCTTCGTAAAACAGCACGAAAGCTAAAGCAAGCAATAGTAATAGCCCGGTATGTAAATCCAGACCGGCAAATAAATGTAGCATAGGACGTTACGCCATTTTGAGGACATGAACGCGGCGCATTATCAGTGACTTTAGCGGCGCGGGCAAAGCGAAATATAGACTTTTTTTGATTTCCTTGCTCTTCAGGTGCGACGCGCTTGGGAGTAATCCTATATATTTCAATGATGTAAATAAATACTTAATTTTTCACGCTGGTGCGACCAGCGTGAAAAATTTACAATTCCCGACAATCGGGACATGAGGAAAGCAGTGTGGAAAGGTTTGATGCCATTGTAATCGGCGCCGGAGCGGCGGGAATGTTTTGTGCAGCACAGGCGGGCCAGGCGGGGCTGCGCGTGCTGCTGCTGGATAATGGTAAAAAGCCGGGCCGTAAAATCCTGATGTCCGGCGGCGGACGCTGCAATTTTACCAATATGTATATCGAGCCGGCGGCCTATCTCAGCCAGAACCCGCATTTTTGCAAGTCGGCGCTGGCGCGCTACACCCAGTGGGATTTTATCGAGCTGGTGGGTAAACACGGCATCGCCTGGCATGAGAAGACGCTCGGCCAGCTGTTCTGCGACGACTCTGCCGAACAGGTGGTCAACCTGCTGCTGGCCGAATGTGAAAAGGGCGGCGTGCAGCTCCGCCTGCGCACGGAGATCCTGAGCGTCGAGCGCGACGACGCGGGCTTCACTCTGCAGCTTAACGGCGAAACGGTGGCGGCGAACAGGCTGGTGGTCGCCTCCGGCGGCCTGTCGATGCCGGGCCTTGGCGCGTCGCCGTTCGGCTACAAGCTGGCCGAACAGTTTGGCCTGACGGTGCTGCCGACCCGCGCCGGGCTGGTGCCTTTTACCCTGCATAAACCGCTGCTTGAGCAGCTGCAGGTGCTCTCCGGCGTGTCGGTGCCGTCGACCATTACCGCCGAGGACGGCACGGTTTTCCGCGAGAATCTGCTGTTTACCCATCGCGGGCTCTCCGGCCCGGCGGTGCTGCAAATTTCCAGCTACTGGCAGGCGGGAGAATTCGTCAGCATCAACCTGCTGCCGGACTGCAGTCTCGACGACTTCCTCAACCAGCAGCGGGCAGAGCATCCGAATCAAAGCCTGAAAAATACCCTTTCCATGCAGCTGCCGAAGCGTCTGGTCGAGTGCCTGCAGCAACTGGGGCAAATCCCGGACGTCACGCTGAAGCAGCTCAACCTCCGCGAGCAGGAGGCGCTGGTGGAGACGCTGACCGCATGGCGCGTGCAGCCCAACGGCACCGAGGGCTACCGGACGGCGGAGGTGACCCTCGGCGGCGTGGATACCAACGAACTCTCCTCCCGCACGATGGAAGCGCGGAAAGTGCCCGGGCTCTATTTTATCGGCGAAGTGATGGACGTCACCGGCTGGCTCGGCGGCTATAACTTCCAGTGGGCGTGGGCCTCCGCCTGGGCCTGCGCGCAGGCGCTGGCAGAGGCGTAAGATGAGGTCAGCCTCCTGCTGCGGGAGGCTGACTCTGGCCGATCAGTTCAGACCAAGAAAGTACTGGGCGATTTTGAAGTAGATGATCAGCCCGGTGCCGTCGATCAGCGTGGCGATAAACGGCGCGGAGACCACCGCCGGGTCGATACCGACGCGCTTAATCACCATCGGGATCACCGACGATACCAGCGCGCTCCATAGCGTAATGCACACCAGAGTCAGGCTGACGATCAGGGTGATTTCCATCCCGATGCCCATCATCCAGGCGCGCAGGCATCCCGCCAGCCCGAGCGTGAGAGCGATCAGCAGCGACGTCGAGACCTCTTTGCGGATAACCCGTCCCATATCGCGCAGCCGCACTTCGCCCAGCGCCATGGAGCGCACCAGCGTGGAGGTGATCTGCGTGCCGCTGTTGCCGCCGGTGCCGATCAGCAGCGGGATAAAGAAGGCCAGCGCAATGGCCGACTCCAGCGCCTCTTCAAAGTGCTGGATAACGCTGCTGGTGTAGGCTTCGGCAACGAACAGCAGCAGCAGCCAGACCGAACGCTTTTTCCACAGCGTCCACGGGCTTATTTCCAGATAGGGCTTCTCCAGCGGCAGCGTCGCGCCCTGCAGATGCGCGTCTTCGGTGACCTCATCTTCCAGCAGATGGGCGATCTCCTTCTCCATCAGGCAGCCGACCAGCTCGCCTTTTTCGACCACCGGCACCAGGTCGAGCCCGCGTTCACCCAGTTCGGCCACCACCTGCTGGCGCTCATCATCGGGCTTTACGCGGAACAGGCAGCTGTCCATTAAGTAGCGAATGGGCTGAGTGGTATCGCTCTCCTGCAGCAGTTTTTTAATCGACAGGCTGCCGCGAAGCTTCCTGCCGGCGACGACGAAAACCTGGCCTGGGATATCGTCGCTGGTGAGCTGGGAGACAAAGCGCTCCCGCGCTTCATGAACGCTAAGCTGCTCCGGCAGCGTCATAAAGTCGGTACGCATGTACTGGGCGATAGCATCGCCGTCGAAGGCGGCGTTAGCCGGATGGGTGGCGCAGTGTTGGATGGATGACATGGTGTAATTCCCTATAAAAAATCACTCATAGGGGCGAACAAGACAGGATGACCACAGGCAGATTGCGGGCAGATCCCTACGTCCTGGTTTTAGCACTGCACAACGTATCTGTCCGGCGTAAGTGCCGTCAGAAGTTACCTTGGCAACACCTTGATTCGATGGATGCCTGTATTTCCCTGAGTGGTCTCTCTCGATACCAGCAGGGCGGTAACTTATATTTGTGCAGGAGCCTCGCCATAACGAGATCGTTAAATGAGGCGCCATTATTCACGAAAAGAGATAGTTAACCCGATTGATAATTCAACATGTTTATCAACCGTTGATAAACGGCGGTGGTTTTGTTTACCGATCCGCCGTTGCGTTCCCGCCGAGCGCGAGACTAGGGGTGGGCGTGCTCCTCCTCCGCGGTCAGGCAGTGCAAATGCCCGTGGCGCACGCCGCGCTGGGCAATCACCTCATCGGCGAAGTGCTGCACTTCGCCCATTTCCCCTTTCAGTACCGCAATCTCGAGGCAGTCATCGTGACTGATGTGCACGTGCAGCGTGGCGACGGAGAGATCGTGGTGCTGGTGCTGGGTGGCAATCAGCCGGCTCGCCAGCTCGCGCTTCTCGTGCTCGTACACGTAGGAGAGCACCGCGTAGCCGCGCTGTTCGCTCTTTTGCGCATGTTCATGCATCAGGGTATTGCGCAAAATATCGCGCACCGCTTCCGAGCGGTTGTTATAGCCCCGCTGTTCGCTGAGCGCATCAAGGGTGGCGAGAAGCTCATCATCAAGGGTCAGGGTTACGCGCTGCATGGCTGTTTCTCTTTGGTCAGGGAGGCTGGAAAAGCGGGAAGTACCGCGCGCTGTAGCGCCCGACCCGCGGTGGACTGAAGACGCAGCGGTGAGCTTATCTCCGTCGTTTCAACGATTTGCCCACTCTCCATCACCATCACCCGCTGGCAAAAGCGTTCGACCAGCCGCAGGTCGTGGGTGATAAACAGGCAGGCGGTGGAAAACTGAGCCTGCAGACGCTTGAGGAGGGCAAGGATCTCCGCCTGCAGGACGAGATCCAGATTCGACACCGCCTCATCAAGGATCAGCAGCTGCGGCCGCACCACCAGCGCCCGGGCCAGGCACACGCGCTGGAGCTGGCCGCCGCTGAGCTGCAGCGGGCGCTTGTGGAGCAGGTCAGCGCAGAGATCGACCGCCTGCAGCATCGCCTTCACCTGCGCCGTGCGCTCATCGCGGGAGTAGCGGAACAGGTGGCGCAGCGGTTCGCTGATAATCTCCAGCACCGTTTTACGCGGATTCACCGCGCTCAGCGGGTCCTGAAAAACCAGCTGGATATCGCGGCGAAAGGTGCGCAGAGCCTCGCCCTTCAGGGCCGTAAGCGGCGTATCGCGCCAGGTGATGACGCCGCAATCGGGTGATTCCAGCCCTACCAGCATGCGTGCGAGGGTGCTTTTGCCGCAGCCGCTGCGGCCGAGCAGGGCCACCGTCTCCCCCGGCGCGATGCTGAGGCCGATCTGCTGCAGCACCGCCGGGTGATGCGGGTAATCGTGGCTGACGCCGGCGACGTTAAGTAAATTCACGCTCTGCTCTCCATTCCATACAGCGCCAGGTGCGCCGCCAGCAGCCGTCGACTGACCGGATGCTGCGGGGTGCTGAACAGGGTTGCCACGTCGCAGCGCTCGACGATACGACCCTCGTCCATCACCGCGACCTCGTGCGCCAGCCGTGCCACCACGCCCATATCGTGGGTGATCAGCAGCAGGCCCTGGCCGCGGCTGGTGACGATCTCCTCCAGCAGGTCAAGAATGCGCGCCTGGGCGACGGCATCGAGGTCGGTGGTGGGCTCATCGGCAAAGATAAACGGCGCCTCGCTCAGCACGGCCAGGGCAATCATCATCCGCTGCAGCATGCCGCCGCTCATCTCGAAGGGGTAGCGCCTGAGCAGCCGGGTGGGATTCTCCAGCCCCACCGCCTGCAGGGCGGCGATAAATGCGGCCTCATCCGGCGGCCGGCCGACGGCGCGGCAGGTTTCCCGGGCGTGAGCCGCCATGGTGTGCAGCGGGTTAAAGGCGCTGCGAGGATTTTGCATGATGGTGGCGACGGTGGCGCCGCGCAGCTGCCTGCCGTGGACCGGTATCCCGTCGAGCAGGATACGCCCGGCGCTCTGCCTGACGCCGGGCGGCAGAACCTCAAGGGCCGCGGCGCAGGTCAGCGATTTTCCGCAGCCGCTGCTGCCGAGCAGCGCCAGCACCCGCCCGCGGCGCAGCGTCAGCGACAGATCGTGGACCAGCGGCCGTTCGGCGTGGAGGGTGAACTGCTCGAGTTCGATCTTCTGTGGCATCAGTGGCTATGCTCCGCGATCAGGTGAGGATCGAGACGATCGCGCAGCGCGTCGCCCACCAGGTTAAAGGCCATCACGCTGATAAACAGCGCCAGGCCCGGCCACAGCATCTGCAGCGGCTGGGTCCAGATATACTGGCGCGCGTCGTTAATCATCACTCCCCACTCCGCGGTTGGCGCGCTGACGCCGAGGCCAAGGAACGACATTCCGGCGACGTGCAGCATCATATGGCCGATATCGAGGGTGGCGAGCACCAGCAGCGACGGCACCACCGCGCCCGCAAGGTGATCGACAAAGACGCGTATATGGCCCGCCCCGCAAAGCCGGGCGGCGAGCACAAACTCGCGCTGGCGTAGCGAAATCGTCAGGCTGCGCACCATCCGCGCGTACCATGCCCAGTGCGACAGGGCGATGGCGATAATCACGTTAGTCAGCCCGGTACCCAGTACGCCCACCATGAAAAATGACAGGATAGAGGTTGGGAAGGTCATAAACATATCGGCAACCCGCATGGTGAGCTGATCGACCCGGCCGCCCATCAGCCCGGCGCAGCCGCCGATGACCAGCCCCAGCGCCAGCACCAGCAGCAGGCAGGCCAGCACCGCGCCGAGAGAAACCCGCGTGGCGGCCAGCAGGCGGGAAAAAATATCGCGTCCCAGGTGGTCGGTACCCAGCCAGTGCCGGGCGTCCGGCGAGAGCAGGCGTGACGGTAAATCAACGGCCTGCGGGTCGTAGGGCAGCCACCACTGGGCGGTGAGGGCGATCAGCACCAGCAGGATAATGGCGATCAGCGCCAGGCGAACCGGCCAGCGGGCTGAAAGAAAAAGGTTCACGGGCGCGCTCCTTCATGGCGGCGAATACGCGGGTCCAGCGCGGCGTTGAGCAGGTCAACCGTCAGGTTGCAGAGCGCAAACACCACCACCATCACCAGCGTGAAGCACTGGATAACCGGGTAGTCGCGGTTAAAGATGGCCGACACCGCGTAGCGCCCGATGCCCGGCCAGGCAAAGATGTTTTCGATAATCATCGTGCCGCCAATCAGCTCGGCAATATGCATCCCGATAGCGGTCACCACGGGCAGCGAGGCGTTGCGTAGAATATGGCGGCGTTCGGTTTGCCTGTCGCTCAGCCCGCGTAGCCGCGCCCAGGTGACGTGGCGCTGGCCGGCAACCTCCAGCATGCTGGCGCGCAGCAGGCGGGCGTTGATGGCCAGCGACATCAGGGCGATCGACGCCGCGGGCAGAATAAGGTGCTGCCAGCCGCCGTAGCCCAGCGCCGGCAGCCACTGCAAATAGACCGAAAAAAGCATCACCAGCAGGAAGGCGAGCCAGAAGTTGGGCATCGAGACGCCGAGAAAGGCGATCGCCCGCACGATAAAATCCGCCGGGCGGTCGCGATGGCGGGCGGCCCAAATCCCCAGCGGCACGGAGGTCAGCAGGATAATAACCAGCGCCGCGCCCGCCAGCTGCAGCGTGGCGGGCAGGAAGTGCATCACGTCGTCGATCACCGGCCGCTGGGTGGCGAAGGAGAGGCCAAAATCGAGATGCAGCGCCTTCCATAGCCAGCTGGCGTACTGGGCGACGAGCGGCTGGTCAAGTCCGAGCATCGCGCGCGTGGAGGCCACCATCTCCGGCGTCGGCGGAAGATTTGACAGGCGCAGATAGTCCAGCGCCGGGTCGCCGGTGCCGAGACGCAGCATGAGAAAGATAATGACCGAGGCGGCGAAAATCATCGGTATCAGCAGCAGGATGCGCCGCAGTACGTAGCGTCGCATCAGGGCTGCTCCGGCCGGATCTGTTCGAACGGAATCTCGGCGGCGATGGGCGCGTAAGGGATCGTACCGAGCTCGGGTTTTGCCACCACCATCATCGAGACGTAGCTGATGGGCAGATAGACCGCATCGTTGTGCAGGCGGGTCAGGATGTCGCGATACAGCGCCCGGCGCTGGGTTTCGTCGGTGGTCGTCAGCACCTTGCCAATCTGCTGGTCGATAAGCGCCTTATCGGCTAACCCCTGCTGGGCCTGATAGTCGGCGTGAGAGGGGACGCGCATTGAGCTCATAAAGGCGTGCGGATCGTACGGCGCGCCCCAGGTGCGGTTAAAAATCATGCCGAAGCGCCCGTCGCGCTGGCGGGCATAAATGCTGCTCTCTTCTTCGCCGTTCAGCACGACGTCGACGCCAGCCTGGCGCATATCGGCCTGCATAATTTCGGCCATGGATTTGCTCAGGGCGTCGGTGCCGATAAACGACATCTCGATGCGCAGCGGCTGGCCATTTTTTTGGCGGATCTGCTCGCCCGCGGGCCTCAGCCAGCCGGCTTTCTCCAGCAGGGCGTTAGCCTGCTGCGGATCGTAGCGGCGCGGGGTCAGGCCGATATTGGCATAGGGCACCGAAGGGGCGAACAGCGTATCGGCAACCTGCTGGGTGCCGTACAGCGCGTTGTCGATCAGCGACTTTTTGTTGACCGCATAGTTGAGCGCCTCCCGCACCGCCAGCTCATTAGTGGGCGCTTTGGCAGAGTTAAGCGCCAGCATTACCGTTTCAACGGGCTGAGAAAGCTGGGTGCGCCAGGCCGGGCTATGGCTGAAACGCGCGAAGGTATCCAGCGGCAGCAGGCCCTCGTTGCCGTAGAGCAGATCGATATCGCCGGTTTCAAAGGCGACGGCGCGGGTCATCGGGTCCGGGATCACCTTCACGGTCACCTGGTCAATCGCCGGTTTTTCGCCCCAGTAGCGTGGGTTACGTACCAGCACGTCAAGCTGGTTGAGCTTGGTGGTTTTCAGCACCCAAGGCCCGGTGCCGATGGGCGCCTTAATCCCGTGAACGGTGCCGCCGTCAACAAACTGTGACGGGGCGATAAAGCGGAACGGACGCGGCAGCGCCAGCTCCTGCAGAAAAGGGTAGTAGGCGCTTTTCAGGGTGATTTGCAGCTGGGTATCGCTCAGCGCCCTGACATCGCTAATCTGATTGGTCAGCTCCAGCCAGGCGTGGCGCTGCCTGTTCGCCAGCACCGCCTGAAAATTGGCTACCGCCGCCTGGGCGTTAAACGGCTCGCCGTTAGAGAACTGCACGTCACTGCGCAGGGTAAACAGCCAGACCTTGCCGTCCGCAGAGTGGGTCCAGCGGCTCGCCAGCCACGGCTTGACCGAGCCATCCTGCTGATATTTGACCAGCGGCTCGTAGACCATGCTTTGGGCGAACATCTGGTTGGGCGTATAGAGGTGGGGATTCAGGGGGCCGACGTTGACCGGCCAGGCGGTGACGACTTCGCGCGCGGCGGCGCCGGTGAGCAGAGGCAGACAGAGGCAAACCGCCGTCAGAAGGGGGCGGAAGAGGGTGCGGAGGATCGACAAGGCGTTAATCTCAGTGAGCAGAAAAGTATGATGATTTTAATTATTCATCATACTTTAGGAGTAACTCAGATCAATCAATGGCCCGATAGTATAAGAAAATCATATATAAGCGGCGCCGTCAGGGGAGCCTGAAGAGATCCAGAAGCGTGGCGAGCTGTTCATCAATGGGGGCGACGTCGCGCTTAACGATCAGGTGCAGCGGGGTTGCGCGGCGAGCGCCGTGGCTCAGAGGCAGCGGCTTCAGCTCCCCCTGCGCGAGCCGTTGGCGAATGCGCTCTTCGGGCAGCCAGCCGAAACCGACCTGATACAGCACGGCGTCAATCGCGGCATCAATGGTGGAGAAGGTCCACGCGTCGCGGCCCGGCTGGCGCTCGTTGTGGCGATCGGCGATTTGCACCAGCGGCCAGCGGGCGAGGGCGCTATCGTCCAGCGGCCCGTCGAGGGCGGCCAGCGGATGGTCCCGGTGGGCCACGGCGATAAAATCGATGTTCATCAGCCACTCGCCGCGGCCGGTAATATCCTGGCGGCGGGTGAGCACCATCACGTCAGCCTCGCCGCGCGCCGCGCTCTCGTCGCCGACGTTTTCCAGCACCTCCGTTAGCCTGACCTGGGTTTGCGGGTAGCGCTGCTGGAACTGGCGCAGAATAGCAAACAGCCGCTGGCGAGGAAAAATGCTGTCGACCACCAGATCGAGCCTGCTGCGGGCGCCGTTGCGCAGCGCAGCAGCATGGTTCTCCACGTAATAAAAAGCCTGCAGCAGCGGCTTAACCTGGGCGAGCAGCAGTTCGCCCGCCGGCGTTAATACCGCGCGGCGCCCGGATGGCGTCAGCAGCGTCACCCCCAGCCTCTCCTGCAGCAGGGCGAGGTTGTAGCTGACCGACGACTGGCTGCGATGGGTCTCCTCCGCGGCCCTGGCAAAGCTGCCCAGGGCGATAACCTTCTCCAGCAGAGCCCATTGTTCGAGCGTTGTCTTGTGCATAACTCATCTAAAAAGTGGATGGATTCAATCCAAACATAGCGTTATTCATTCATTTTTTAAAGCAGTACGCTGGGTTCCAACAACAGAGGAGCAAGCACAATGAACGCTTTCGACAAACACGATTTGAGCGGTTTTATCGGCAAACATCTGGTTTATACCTACGATAACGGGTGGAACTACGAAATTTACGTCAAAAATGGCCGCACCCTGGACTACCGTATTCATAGCGGGATCGTCGGCAATCGGTGGGTGAAAGATCAGCAGGCTTTTATCGTACGAGTAGGGGCCAGCGTCTATAAAATCTCGTGGACCGAACCAACCGGAACCGACGTCAGCCTGATCGTTAATCTCGGCGACCGGCTGTTTCACGGCACCATCTTCTTTCCGCGCTGGGTTATCAACGATCCGCAAAAAACCGTCTGCTTCCAGAACGAGCATATTCCGCTGATGGAGTCTTACCGCGCTGCCGGCCCGGCCTATCCGACGGAAGTAATTGATGAGTTTGCGACAATTACCTTTGTTCGCGACTGCGGCGCCGACAATGACGCTGTTATTAATTGTCCCGCTAATCAATTACCGGCTGATTTTCCTGCAAACTTGTAATATTCCGGAAATAATTTTGTGATCTACATTAGATTTTATCTTTAGCAGCATCGCGTAAAGTTATATTTATTCTTTAACGGTTTAATGTTTGTTTACTTTACCACCCCCGTGCTCCTGGCCTGCCCTGGGACAGGAGCCGAGTCCCGCCCTTAAAACAGCCATCACAGTTAATAAACTTATTTATAAAACAACTGGTTGTATTGCAGATCGCCAACTATATTAATTTCTTAATATTATCCTAAGCAACCCCGTCTAAATTAAATAACGTCAAATACCCTGCAATGAAAATGTGGCATTGAAAGAATTTCATTTTCATTTTGTTTAAGTCCGCTGGCGCAGGATATTTTTTTCTACCGGCCTGAGTTTGTTCGGGCCATATACAGAGCAGGAAAATGATGAGCGAATTTTTGCCGTTTTCGCGCCCGTCAATGGGTGACGCAGAGCTGGCCGCGCTGCGTGAAGTTTTGCAATCAGGTTGGATCACCACCGGGCCGAAGAATCAGGCGCTGGAAGAGGCCTTCTGCACGCTGACCGGCAACCGTCACGCGGTGGCGGTCAGCTCGGCGACCGGCGGCATGCACGTGACGCTGATGGCGCTGGGCATCGGTGCCGGCGATGAGGTGATCACCCCTTCGCAAACCTGGGTCTCGACCCTGAACATGATCTGCCTGCTGGGCGCGACGCCGGTGATGATCGACGTCGATCGCGATAACCTGATGATTACCGCTGAGGCGGTTGAAGCGGCGATTACTCCCCGCACCAGGGCCATCGTTCCCGTGCATTACGCCGGCGCACCGGCGGATATCGACGCGATTCGCGCCGTCGGCGAGCGCCACGGCATCCCGGTGATTGAAGATGCCGCCCACGCGGCGGGGACGTACTACAAGGGCCGCCACGTCGGCAGCCGCGGTACCGCAATCTTCTCCTTCCACGCCATTAAAAATATGACCTGCGCCGAAGGCGGGCTGGTCGTCACCGATGACGACGAGCTGGCTGCGCGTATCCGTAGCCTCAAATTCCACGGCCTTGGCGTTGACGCCTACGACCGTCAGACCCTCGGGCGCGCCCCGCAGGCGGAGGTGATCTCCCCGGGCTTCAAGTACAACCTTGCCGATATCAACGCCGCGCTGGCGCTGGTGCAGCTGGAGAAGCTGCCGCACGCCAACCAGCGTCGCGCCGACATTGCCCGCCGCTATCTGAGCGAGCTGGCGGATACCCCGTTCGTGCCGCTGCAGGTGCCGGGCTGGGAGCATCAGCACGCCTGGCACCTGTTTATTATTCGCGTCGATGAGGCCCTCTGCGGCATTCATCGCGATGCCTTAATGGAGCAGCTGAAAGCCATGGGGATCGGCACCGGCCTGCATTTCCGCGCGGCGCATACGCAAAAATATTACCGCGAGCGCTTCCCGACGCTGTCATTGCCGAACACGGAATGGAACAGCGCGCGCATTTGTTCACTCCCGCTGTTCCCGGATATGACCGATGACGACGTCACTCGCGTTATCTCCGCTCTGCACCAGCTGTCAGGACGTTAATATGTTTACTTATCCTCCCGTGAAGAAGGTCTCGGTGGTCATCCCTGTGTATAACGAGCAGGAGAGTTTGCCAGAGCTCATTCGCCGCACGGATACCGCCTGCGCCACCCTTGGGCGTGAATATGAAATCCTGCTGGTCGACGACGGCAGCAGCGATGACTCCGCCCTCATGCTGACGGCGGCGGCCGAAGCCGAAGGCAGCCACGTCGTGGCGGTGCTGCTGAACCGCAACTACGGCCAGCACTCGGCGATCATGGCGGGCTTTAGCCACGTCACCGGCGATCTGATTATTACCCTTGATGCCGACCTGCAAAACCCGCCGGAGGAGATCCCGCGGCTGGTCGAGAAAGCGGACGAGGGCTATGACGTGGTCGGAACCGTGCGTCAGAACCGCCAGGACACCTTCTTCCGCAAAGCCGCGTCGAAGACCATCAACCGCCTGATCCAGCGCACCACCGGTAAAGCGATGGGCGACTACGGCTGCATGCTGCGGGCCTATCGCCGCCATATCATCGACGCGATGCTCAACTGCCACGAGCGCAGTACGTTTATTCCGATCCTCGCGAACACCTTTGCCCGCCGGGCGGTGGAGATCCCGGTGATGCACGCCGAGCGTGAGTTCGGCGACTCCAAATACAGCTTTATGCGCCTGATTAACCTGATGTACGACCTGGTGACCTGCCTGACCACCACGCCGCTGCGCCTGCTCAGCGTTTTCGGTAGCGTGATCGCCCTGCTGGGCTTCGCCTTCTCGATCCTGCTGATCGTCCTGCGCCTGGTATTAGGCCCGCAGTGGGCGGCCGAAGGGGTGTTCGTGCTCTTTGCCGTGCTGTTTATGTTTATCGGCGCCCAGTTTGTCGGCATGGGCCTGCTTGGGGAGTATATCGGCCGCATCTATAACGATGTTCGCGCTCGCCCCCGCTACTTTATTCAACGTGTTGTTCGTCAGCCGGAAACGGCATCTCAAGAGGAAGATCGTTCATGAAAGCCGTAGTCTTCGCTTATCACGATATGGGTTGCGCAGGTATTCAGTCCCTGCTGGACGCCGGGTATGACATCGCCGCTATTTTCACCCATCCGGATAACCCCGGCGAAAACCATTTCTTTGGTTCGGTGGCGCGTCTCGCTGCGGAACAGGGTATCCCGGTATGGGCGCCAGAAGATGTGAATCACCCGCTGTGGATTGAACGTATCCGCGAAATAAAGCCGGACGTGCTGTTCTCCTTCTACTACCGCAATCTGCTGGGCGATGAGATCCTCAATCTTGCGCCGCAGGGCGCCTTTAACCTGCACGGCTCCCTGCTGCCGAAGTATCGCGGCCGCGCGCCGCTGAACTGGGTGCTGGTCAACGGAGAGAGCGAAACGGGCGTCACCCTGCACCGCATGATTGGCCGCGCCGATGCCGGCGATATCGTCGCCCAGCAGGCGGTGGCCATTGGGGCCGATGACGTGGCGCTGACCCTGCACCGCAGGCTGTGCACGGCGGCGTCCGAGCTGCTGGGCCAGGCGCTGCCGGCAATCCGCGAAGGCAACATTGCCGCGCGCGCGCAGGATGAGAGCCAGGCGACCTACGTTGGCCGCCGCACGCCGGAAGATGGCCGTCTTGACTGGGAGCAGCCGGCGCAGGCCCTGCATAACCTGGTCCGCGCCGTCTCCGATCCGTGGCCGGGCGCGTTCGGCTACACCGGCGCCAACAAATTTATCGTCTGGAAATCCCGCGTCCGTCACGATCTGCCGGCAGCGCAGCCGGGGACGGTGATCTCCACCGCGCCGCTGGTGGTCGCCTGCCAGGACGGAGCGCTGGAAATCGTCACCGGTCAGACCGATCGCGGCGTCTATATTCAGGGTACGCAGCTGGCGCAGGCCCTGGGCCTGGTCTCCGGCGCGGTGCTGAGCAGCAAGCCGGTCGTGGCGATTAAGCGCCGCACCCGCGTGCTGATCCTCGGCGTTAACGGGTTTATCGGCAACCATCTGACCGAGCGTCTGCTGCAGGACGATAATTACGAAATCTACGGGCTGGATATCGGTTCTGATGCCATCAGCCGCTTCCTCGAGAATCCGCGCTTCCACTTCGTCGAAGGGGATATCAGCATTCACTCCGAATGGATTGAGTATCACATTAAGAAATGCGACGTGGTTCTGCCGCTGGTGGCGATCGCCACGCCTATCGAATACACCCGTAACCCGCTGCGCGTGTTCGAGCTGGACTTCGAAGAGAACCTGAAGATTATCCGCGACTGCGTGAAGTACGATAAGCGCATTATCTTCCCGTCGACCTCTGAAGTGTACGGCATGTGCACCGATAAAAACTTCGATGAAGACAGCTCGAACCTGGTGGTGGGGCCGATCAACAAGCAGCGCTGGATCTATTCCGTGTCGAAGCAGCTGCTCGACCGCGTTATCTGGGCCTACGGCGACAAAGCCGCGCTGCGCTTCACCCTGTTCCGTCCGTTTAACTGGATGGGACCGCGTCTGGATAACCTCAACGCCGCGCGTATCGGCAGCTCCCGCGCCATTACCCAGCTGATCCTCAACCTGGTTGAAGGCTCGCCGATTAAGCTTATCGAAGGCGGCAAGCAGAAGCGCTGCTTCACCGATATCAGCGACGGTATTGAGGCCCTGTTCCGCATTATCGAGAACAGAGACGGCCGCTGCGACGGGCAGATTATCAACATCGGAAACCCGGACAACGAAGCCAGTATTAAAGAGCTGGCCGAGATGCTGCTGGAGTGCTTCGAGCGCCATCCGCTGCGCGGCAAATTCCCGCCGTTCGCCGGCTTCCGCGATGTCGAAAGCAGCGACTACTACGGAAAAGGTTATCAGGACGTCGAGCACCGCAAGCCGAGCATCCGCAACGCGAAGCGCTGCCTGAGCTGGACGCCGACGGTACCGATGGAAGAGACCGTCGAGCATACCCTCGACTTCTTCCTGCGCACCGTTGAGCTGGCGGATGATAAGACATCATGAAACAGGTCGGCTTACGCATAGATGTTGATACCTTTCGCGGCACGCGGGACGGGGTTCCGCGGCTGCTGACCCTTCTGGGCCAGCACGGGATTCAGGCGAGCTTCTTTTTTAGCGTTGGGCCGGACAATATGGGGCGCCATTTATGGCGCCTGATAAAACCGAAGTTTTTGTGGAAGATGCTGCGCTCAAAGGCGGCCTCGCTGTACGGCTGGGATATCCTGCTGGCCGGTACCGCCTGGCCCGGACGGCGCATCGGCGCGGGCAATGAAGAGGTGCTGCGCGCGACGGCGCAGGCCCATGAGGTGGGCCTGCACGCCTGGGATCACTACAGCTGGCAGGCGTGGAGCGGCGTCTGGCCGCAGGAGCGCCTGACCCTGGAGGTTGAGCGCGGGCTGCTGGAGCTGGAGCGGATTATTGGCCGTCCGGTGACCTGCTCCGCCGTCGCCGGCTGGCGCGCCGACCAGCGGGTTATCAAAGCCAAAGAGTCCTTCGATTTTCTCTACAACAGCGACTGCCGCGGCAGCCGCCCCTTCCGGCCGCAGCTCGGCAGCGAGACGCTGGGCACCGTGCAGATCCCGGTAACGCTTCCCACCTGGGATGAGGTGGTCGGCAGCGCGGTGGATACCGGCGGCTTTAACCGCTATCTGCTGGACTGCATTCATCGCGACGCGGGCGTCCCGGTCTATACCATTCATGCCGAAGTGGAAGGGATTGCGTTTGCGCAGCAGTTTGATGAGCTGCTGACCATGGCGGCGCAGGAAGAGATCCAGTTTTGCCCGCTGAGCCAGCTGCTGCCCGCTAATTTTAGCGAGCTGCCGGTGGGTAAGGTGGTCCGCGGTGAACTGGCCGGCCGGGAAGGCTGGCTTGGGCGTGAACAATTATTGAGTCAGGACGTATGAAAAGCATTCGTTATGGTATCTCCCTGCTGGCGCTGTTTGCCCTGTATTACGTACTGCCGCTGAATTTCCGCCTGCTCTGGCAGCCTGACGAGACGCGCTACGCGGAGATTAGCCGCGAAATGCTGGCCTCCGGCGACTGGGTGGTGCCGCATTTCCTCGGGCTGCGCTACTTTGAAAAACCGATTGCCGGCTACTGGATTAACAGCATCGGGCAGTGGCTGTTTGGCCACAACAATTTTGGCGTTCGCTTTGGCTCGGTATTCTCCATCAGCGTGACCGCGCTGCTGGTGGCCTGGCTGGCGTGGCGGATCTGGCGGGACAGGCGGCTGGCGATCCTCTCCGGCGTGATGTTCCTCACCGCGCTGCTGGTCTACGGTATCGGCACCTATGCGGTGCTGGACCCGATGATCGCCATGTGGATGGCCCTCGCCATGTGCAGCTTCTGGGGCGCCGCTCAGGCGCAGACCCGGCGGGGCAAAATTGCCGGCTATCTCCTGCTGGGCGTGGCCTGCGGGATGGGGGTGATGACCAAAGGCTTCCTCGCGCTGGCGGTGCCGGTGGTGGGCGTGCTGCCGTGGGTCATTGCGCGCAAGCGCTGGCGTGAGGTGCTGACCTGGGGCTGGCTGTCGGTGGCCGTCTGCGCGCTGGTGGTGCTGCCCTGGGGGCTGGCTATTGCCCAGCGCGAGCCGGACTTCTGGCGCTACTTCTTCTGGGTGGAGCATATCCAGCGCTTTGCCGAGAAAGACGCCCAGCATAAGGCGCCGTTCTGGTACTACATTCCGTTCCTGATTGCCGGAAGCCTGCCGTGGCTGGCGCTGCTGCCCGGGGCGCTGAAGCGCGGCTGGACCGAGCGCGAAGACGCCCGCGGCGCGCTGTACCTGCTGGGCTGGGTGGTGATGCCGCTGCTGTTCTTCAGCATCGCTAAGGGCAAGCTGCCGACCTACATCCTGCCGTGCTTTGGGCCGCTGGCGATCCTGATGGCCCGCTATGCGCTGAATGCGGCGAAAGCGGGGGCGAAGGTGCTGCGCATCAATGCGATGATCAACCTCGGCTTCGGCCTGGTCGGTCTGCTGGCGGTGCTGGCGCTCTCGCCGTGGAGCTTTATGCACAGGCCGGTGTGGTCGCAGATTGAGCTGTATAAGTGCCTGCTGGCGGCCTTGATATTTGCGGCCTGGGCGCTGGTGGGCTGGCTGACGATGAAGGACAGCGCCCGGCGCTGGCCGCTGGCCGCCTGCTGTCCGCTGGGGCTGGCGCTGCTGGTGGGATTCGCCATTCCTGACCGGGTAATTGATAGCAAGCAGCCGCAGTTTATGATTGATATTGTCGGCGAGTCGCTGGCGCCAAGCCGCTACGTGCTGACCAACAACGTCGGTATTGCCGGCGGCCTGTCGTGGGAGCTCAGGCGCAGCGATATCATTCTGTTCGATAAGCAGGGTGAGCTAAAATACGGTCTCGACTGGCCGGATGCGCAGGGCCGCTTCGTCAGCGAGGGCGACTTTGCCAGCTGGCTGGCAACGCATCGTCAGCAGGGGCCGGTATCGCTGGTTCTGCTGATGGACAAAGGGGAGAGCATGAACGATCTGCCGCTACCAAAACCCGATAGCTCCTATGAGTTAGGGCGGGTTGTGTTTATCCAGTATCTGCCGCAATGAGTATCTGGATCTGCCTGGCGCTCGCCAGCCTGCTGAGCTGCGTCGGGCAGCTGTGCCAGAAACAGGCCACCCGCCCGTCCAAATCCGGGCGGCGCGGACGGCATATTCTTGGCTGGCTGGGGCTGGCGCTGCTGGCGCTCGGCGGGGGCATGCTGCTATGGCTGAGCGTGCTGCAGGCGATCCCGGTGAGCATTGCCTACCCGATGCTGAGCCTCAACTTTGTCTGGGTCACCCTCGCGGCGTGGGGCGTCTGGCATGAGCCGGTAGCGCGCCGCCACTGGGTAGGGGTCGGCTTGATTGTCGTGGGTATCGTCATTCTCGGGAGTAGCGTCTGATGGGCTTAATCTGGGCGCTGCTTAGCGTCGGGCTGGTCAGCGCCGCGCAGCTGCTGCTGCGCGGGGCGATGGTCGAGCTGCCGCCGCTTACCGACCTGGTCACGTTTATCGGCCATCTTGTCCATCTCAGGGCCGGCACCTTCGGCCTGGCGCTGGGGCTGGGCGGCTACCTGCTGTCGATGGTGTGCTGGTACTTTGCGCTGCACCGTCTGCCGCTCGCCAAAGCCTATGCCCTGCTGAGCCTGAGCTACATCGTGGTGTGGGCCGCCGCTGTCTGGCTGCCCGGCTGGCACGAGGCTTTCCGCTGGCGCTCGCTGCTGGGGGTGCTGATTATCGTCGCCGGCGTGCTGACCATCTTCTGGCCGCTGAAGCGCAAAGCCTGACTTAGCCCGCCCGTTCGACCTTGAGCTCGAACGGCGTCGGCGTGCACGCCGCCAGGCTGAGGTCGCCAAGCTGAAGCTGGCTGACCGACAGCCGGGAGCGGAAGGTGCTGTCAACGCTGGCGATCTGCCAGGCGCTGCCGCCGCGCTGCTTAACGATGGCCTCTTTACGCGTCCAGATGCGCCAGAACGCGGCCAGCTGCTGTTCCGGCCGTTCGGCTTCCAGCTGGGCGTGTTCGCCGGAGCTAAACACCGCATTGGCGATCCGACGCCAGTTTTCACGCGGGCGAATGACTTCAATATCGCAGCCCACTTCGCCTTCGTCGCTGAGCAGCAGCGCAATATCGTCGCCGCTGTGGCTGAGGTTAAACCACAGCGGCGTCCCGTCAGCAAACCCCGGCTTGCCCTGCCCGGCGTAGATAATCTCGGGCAGCGGCGTCACCGCCTGGGAGAGCAGCGCGCGGCCTGCCAGCCAGCCGTCGCGGCGCGCGCCCTGCGGCGCAAGGGCACGGAGCGCCGGCGGGAGCGCCCGGGTGCTTAAGGTCGAAATTTTCCCCAGCAAAAGCCGATACATATCAGGACCAACGCTTAATGATGATGGACGTATTGATGCCGCCAAAGGCGAAGTTGTTGCTCTGCAGGTACTCGCAGTCGATCCTGCGCGCTTCCCCCATGATGTAGTCGAGTTCGCCGCACTGGGGATCCGGCTGGCGCAGGTTGAGCGTCGGGACGAACCAGCCTTCACGCATCATCTGCAGGCTCATCCAGGCCTCCAGCGCCCCGCAGGCGCCCAGCGTATGGCCAAAATAGCTTTTCAAGGACGAGATCGGCACGCGGCTGCCGAAGAGGGCGGCGCTGGCCCGGCTTTCGGCAATATCGCCGCGATCGGTTGCCGTACCGTGGGCCGAGATATAGCCGATATCTTCAGGGCGTAAACCGGCCATGCTCAGCGCCTGCGCCATGCAAATTTGCATCGTTTCCTGCTGCGGCTGGGTGATATGCGCGGCGTCGCAGTTGGTGGCAAAGCCGACGATTTCGCCGTAGATCGTCGCGCCGCGCGCTTTGGCGTGCTCCAGCTCTTCGAGGATCAGCGTACCGGCGCCTTCGCCAATCACCAGGCCATCGCGACGCGCGTCGAACGGCGACGGGGTGGTTTTCGGCTCATCGTTGCGCTGGCTGGTGGCGAACAGGGTATCAAAGATCGCCGCTTCGGACGGACAGAGCTCTTCGGCGCCGCCGGCTACCATCACCGTTTGATAGCCGTGGCGAATGGCTTCCCAGGCGTAGCCGATGGCCTGGCTGCCGGAGGTGCAGGCGCTGGAGGTGGGGATCACCCGCCCGCGCAGGCCGAAGAAGAGCCCGGTGTTGACCGCGGTGGTGTGCGGCATCATCTGCACGTAGGTGGTGCCGGTAATGTTGTTGGTATGCTTTTCCGTCAGCATGGTGGCAAACTCGCTCACCGGGCCGGTGCTGCCGGTTGACGAGCCGTAGGCAATACCGGTTTCGCCGTTCGTCAGCACCGCTTCGCCAATCAGGCCGGCCTGCTCCAGCGCCAGCTCGCTGGCGCGGGTGGACATCAGCGATACCCGGCCCATGGCGCGAATACGCTTGCGGGTATAGTGCTCCGGCAGGGTGAAATCGTCGATCGGCGCGCCGAGCAGGGTGTGCAGGCCGTCGTAGATTTGCCACTCCGGCATCTTGCGCACGGCGTTCTCGTAGGCCAGCAGCCTGGCGGAAACGTCCTGCCAGTTTTCCCCAAAGGCGGTGACGCCGCCCATCCCTGTAATCACGACACGGCGTGTCATAACATACCTCCATTGATGGAAATAACCTGGCGGGTAACGTAACCCGCAATGTCGGACATTAAATAGCTGGCCAGCCCGGCCACTTCCTCCGCCTGGCCCATACGCTTCATCGGGATCAGCGCCATCGCCTCTTTCTGCGCGGCCTCTTCCATCTCGATCATCCCGGTATCAATCAGCCCCGGCGCAATGCAGTTGACGGTGATTTTGCGTTTCGCCAGCTCGATGGCCAGCGCCTTGGTGGCGCCGATAATGCCCGCCTTCGCCGCGCTGTAGTTGACCTGGCCGCGGTTGCCCATCACCCCGGAAACGGACGACAGGGTAATAATCCGCCCGCCCTGACGGGCGCCGATCATCGGCATAATGCACGGCTGAATGACGTTGTAAAAGCTGTCGAGATTGGTGTGGATGACGCAATCCCAGTCGTCGTCGCTGAGCGCCGGGAAGGCGCCGTCGCGGGCGATCCCGGCGTTGCTTACCACGCCGTACCACGGGCCGTGGGCGGCGATCTCCTGCTCCAGCACCTCGCGGCACTGCTCGCGGTTGGCGACGTCAAAGCTCAGCACCCGTCCGGTACCGCCGGCGGCCTGCAGGGTCTCGAGGGTCTCCCGCGCGCCCTCGGCGTCGCGATGGTAATGAACGCCGACGGTAAAACCGTCCGCCGCCAGCTGGCAGGCGATAGCGCGGCCGATGCCCTTGCTGGCACCGGTCACTAATACTGAGCGACTCATGGTTTCTCTCCCTGATTAAAAAGCGTCGTTAACTCTTCGGCGGTGGGCTGGAAGGTATTCACCCGGCCGGTTGCCAGCGCCTCATCCCCGGCGCTGATGGCGCATTCAAAGCTGCCAAAACGCGCGTCCTGCATCAGCAGGCTGACGCTGATGGTCAGCGTCCGGCCGGCGGGCAGCACCCCCGCGGCGCAGATAAGCTCTCTGGCGCCGAGCACCATGCCGAGCGCAATAGTGCTTTGCCCCTGCCGGCGGCGATGCCAGCCTGACCAGACGCCGACGGTCTGCGCCATCAGCTCCAGCGCAAACCAGCCGGGCAGGTTGCCGTCGGCGTCAAGAAACGGCGCCAGCACGCCGCGGCCGGTGACGGCAACGCGGCACGCGGCGGTTTCGTCAGTGACCTCCAGCACCTCTTCCAGCAGCAGCATCGGCGCGTCGTGCGGCAGGTAGTCGCCGGGCGATAAATAGTGGTTCATAAAACTCTCCCGAGCAGAATGCTGGCGTTATTGCCGCCAAAGGCGAACGAGTTGGACAGGATCGTCGGACGAGCCAGCGGCTGCGCGGTATCGATGATGCCGCAGGCGGGCAGCGCCGGGTCGCGCGGCGAAAGGCTGAAATCCTGAGCGGGCAGCGGCAGGCTGCGCTGCAGGATCAGCATGGCGATTGCCGCTTCGGTGATCCCCGCCGCGCCCAGCGTATGGCCGGTCAGATGCTTGGTGGAGCTGCACGGCACCTGCTCGCCAAACAGCGCGCTCACCACCTGGGACTCCACCTGGTCGTTAAGCGGCGTGGCGGTACCGTGGAGGTTAATGTAGCCCACCGCGTCGGCGGCGATACCGGCATCGTCGAGCGCCTGGCGAATGGCGCGGATGGCACCCTCGCCCTGCGGATGAGGGGCCGAAATATGGTGCGCGTCGCTGGACTCGCCCACCCCGAGCAGGGCGATGGGCTGCGGCTCGCGGGTCAGCAGCATCAGCGCCGCGCCTTCGCCGATGGTAATTCCGCTCCGGTCGCGGCCGAAGGGCTGGCACAGCGTCGGGGAGAGGGACTCCAGGCTGTGGAAGCCGTTCACCGGCATCCGGCTGAGGGAGTCGGCGCCGCCGACAATCGCCACGTCTGCGAGGCCGGCCTCGATCAGCCGCCGCCCGCTGATTATCGCGCGGGCGCTGGAGGAGCAGGCGGTGGAGAGGGTAAAGGCCGGGCCGTCGAGCTCCAGCCAGCGGCTGAGAAAGCGCGACGGATCGCCCAGCTCCTGCTGCGGGTAGCGCCAGGCCGCGCTCGCCTTCGCGTTGAGGGTTAAGTCCACGTGCCTGTCGCCCTCATCGAGTCCGGAGGTGCTGGTGCCGAGCACCACCGCCACGCGGTCGCGGCCGTAGCGGGCGATAGCGTCGTCCACCTGCGGCTGAATCTGCGCCAGCGCCGCCAGCAGCAGCTGATTGTTACGCGAGCGGTGGGCGGCAAACGCGTCGCCGATGGCGGGCAGCTCGCCGTCAACGCCGCCGAGTATCGCCTGCGGTTGCCCCTGCAGCCAGCCGGCGCGCGGGCGCATACCGGGGGCGATACCGCGCGTCAGGTTACAGGCGATCTCGTCGAGGCTGTTGCCCAGCGCGTTGATCATGCCGACAGCGGAAATGTAGATCATCTCAGTCACCCAGGTATTGAATGGTGATGTGGTAGCCGAAGGCGTGCTGCTGAATGCTGATGGGCTCACGGCGGCCTTTGCGGTTCAGGTAGGTGATTTCCGTCACCAGCCTGCCGCGGGCGTTGCGCAGCTCGCGCCTGTCGCCGGCGTCGGTCAGCGTCCAGCCTTTCGGCAGCTGCGGCTGCCAGGCCGCGA
>NZ_JAQGFU010000090.1:0-18659 GCF_030078455.1 Klebsiella sp. Ech2A
TGGCCGCTGACGAAAACCGCCAGCACCGCCGGTATTCCGGGCAGCAGCCCAAGCCAGAAGTTGTCATGATCGGGGTAGAACAGATTCAGCAGAGCATCGCCCTGCTGCCGCGACGCCCCGGCCATAATAAACAGCACCCAGGTTCGCGCCTGCAGCAGCAGGACACACCAGAAGAGGAACGGCAGCCTTAGCCGGCCGTGCGCATCAAAATCGGCGGGGATGAGATCAGTATTCTTCATCTTCAATCAAACGCTTACCCAGGCTGAGCACGTCCGCATATTCGTAGCCAAGCCGTTCATACATGCCCTGCACGACCTCATTGTCTTCGCGGATCATGATATTAATTTTTGGGCAGCCGCGGGCGGTGAGCTTTTTTTCCAGCCTGTTAAGCAGCGCGTTGGCGATGCCGCGTCCGCGATACTCCGGATGAACGCCGAGATAGTAGGCCGAACCGCGATGACCGTCGTAGCCGCCCATTACCGTGCCAACGACCTCACCGTTAACCTCGGCAACCAGAAACAGGCTAACATCGTGATTAACCTTGCGCTCGATGTCCATTTCCGGGTCATTCCACGGGCGCAGAAGCTCGCAGCGCTCCCAGAGAGTTATCACCTCTTCAAAATCCTGCTGGCGAAAAACGCGTATCTCCATGGTATTCCCCATCTTTTAGGCATAAAAAAAGTGATTATGGCGTGATTATGCCCGATAGCCAATATCAGGCGAAATTAACCTCAAAAAATGACATAATACGACCTTGTCACGTATTGAAATGAAAAGTAAAACAATTCTTATTACGAAAGGTCGTAACGAAAAACACGATACGATATAACATTGGGTACCATTTGTTTGTAATTCAGGCCGAATGAGCACTTTTAAACCATTAAAAATACTTGCTTCGCGCCGCCAGGTGCTGAAAGCCGGGCTGGCTGCCGTCACCCTTAGCGGGATTGCCTCGCAGGCCAGCGCAAAAGAACAGCCGTTGACGACGTCCAACGGGCACAGTAAACCAGCCGCCAAAAAAGCGGGCGCGAAGCGCGTCGTGATGCTCGACCCGGGACACGGCGGCATTGATACCGGCGCTATCGGCCACAACGGCTCCAAAGAGAAACACGTCGTGCTGGCGATTGCCAAAACCGTGCGCGGCATTCTGCGCAATAACGGCATCGACGCGCGCCTGACGCGCACCAGCGATACCTTTATTCCGCTGTACGACCGCGTGGAAATCGCCCACCAGCACGGCGCGGATCTGTTTATGTCGATTCACGCCGACGGCTTCACTAACCCCAGCGCTGCCGGGGCGTCCGTCTTTGCCCTCTCCAACCGCGGCGCCAGTAGCGCGATGGCGAAATACCTCTCCGATCGCGAAAACCGCGCCGATGAGGTTGCCGGCAAAAAGACCACCGCGAAAGATCATCTGCTACAGCAGGTGCTGTTCGATCTGGTCCAGACGGACACCATCAAAAACAGCCTGACGCTGGGCTCGCATATCCTGAAAAATATTAAGCCGGTGCATAAGCTGCACAGCCGCAACACCGAACAGGCGGCCTTCGTCGTGCTGAAGTCGCCGTCGATTCCATCGGTGCTGGTCGAGACCTCATTTATTACCAATCCGGGCGAGGAAAAGCTGTTAGGTACCACCGCGTTTCGGCAAAAAATCGCCAGCGCCATTGCCTCCGGCATTATCAGCTACTTCCACTGGTTCGATAACCAAAAAGCCCACTCAAAGAGACGTAAATGAAGCCCGACGTGCAACAGGTTAAACGCTATCTCCTCCAGCTGCAGGACGCTATCTGCCGGCAGCTTAGCGGCCTCGACGGCCAGCCGTTTATCGAAGATAGCTGGCAGCGCGAAGGCGGAGGCGGCGGGCGAAGCCGGGTGCTGCGTGAAGGCGCTATCTTTGAGCAGGCCGGGGTCAACTTTTCTCACGTTCACGGCGACGCCATGCCGGCTTCGGCCACGGCGCATCGCCCGGAGCTGGCCGGCCGCAGCTTTGAGGCGCTGGGCGTTTCGCTGGTGGTTCACCCGCGCAGTCCCTACGTGCCGACCAGCCACGCCAACGTACGCTTTTTCATCGCCGAAAAGCCCGGCGCGGATCCGGTGTGGTGGTTTGGCGGCGGGTTTGACATGACCCCTTTTTACGGCTTTGACGAGGATGCCGTTCACTGGCACCGCACCGCGCGCGACCTGTGTCTGCCGTTCGGCGAAGAGGTTTACCCACGCTATAAAAAGTGGTGCGATGACTACTTCTTCCTCAGGCACCGCAACGAGCAGCGCGGCATCGGCGGCCTGTTCTTTGACGATTTAAATACCCCGGACTTCGACCACTGCTTCCGCTTTATGCAGGCGGTGGGCAACGGCTACACCGACGCCTATCTGCCGATCGTTGAGCGGCGCAAAGCGATGCCGTACGGCGAGCGGGAGCGTCAGTTTCAGCTCTATCGCCGCGGGCGCTACGTGGAGTTCAACCTGGTATGGGATCGCGGAACGCTGTTTGGCCTGCAGACCGGCGGACGCACGGAGTCAATTCTGATGTCGATGCCGCCGCTGGTGCGCTGGGAGTATGACTACCAGCCGCAGGAAGGCAGCCCGGAGGCTGCCCTGAGTGAGTTCATCAAAGTCAAAGAGTGGATATAAAACAAAGCCCCGAACGGGGCTTTGTCGATCACAGCGGTTGAGTTTGTGCTTCCACTACCGCCAGCGCCACCATATTGACAATGCGGCGAACGGAGGCAATTGGCGTCAGAATATGCACCGGTTTTGCCACCCCCATCAGCACCGGCCCAACGGTCACCCCTTCCGAGCTCGAGACCCGCAGCAGGTTGTAGCTAATGCGCGCGGCTTCCATATTCGGCATCACCAGAATGTTGGCCGATCCTTTCAGCGGGCTGTCCGGCATCCGATCGTGGCGAATACTCTCCACCAGCGCGGCGTCGCCGTGCATTTCGCCATCGATCATCAGATCCGGCGCGCTCGCCTTCACCAGCTCCAGCGTTTTACGCATTTTGCTCGCCGACGGGCAGTTGGCGGAGCCGAAGTTAGAGTGCGACAGCAGCGCGACGCGCGGCTCGATGCCGAAGCGGCGCACGCTCTCCGCCGCCATCAGGGCGATCTCGGCCAGCTGCTCCGGCGTCGGATCGTGGTTAACGTAGGTATCGGCAATGAAGGTGTTGCCGCTCGGTAGCAGCAGCGCGTTCATCGCCCCCGCCGTGTTTACGCCGTCGCGATAGCCAAACAGCGGCTGAATCACGCCGTAGTGCTCATGGTAATCACCGATGGTGCCGCAGATCATCGCATCCGCCTCGCCGCGATGGACCATGATCGCGCCAATCACCGTGGTATTGCTGATAACCGCCCGCTGCGCCTGCTCCTGGGTGACGCCGCTGCGTTTCATCAGCTGATAGTATTCGCTCCAGTACTCCTTAAAGCGCGGATCGGATTCATTGTTGACGATCTCAAAATCAACGCCGGGTTTAATCTGCAGGCCGAGCTTCTGAATGCGCATTTCGATAACGCTCGGGCGCCCCACCAGAATCGGCTTCGCCAGCCCCAGAGAGACCAGCTCCTGAGTCGCGTGCAGAACCCGCGTCTCCTCCCCTTCTGCCAGCACCACGCGCTTCGGCTCTTTGCGCGCCTGGGAGAAAATCGGCTTCATAAACAGGTTGGTTTTGTAAACGAACTCGCTGAGTTTCTCGATGTAGGCATCAAAGTCGGCAATCGGGCGCGTCGCCACGCCGGAGTCCATCGCCGCCTTCGCCACCGCCGGTGCGATCTTCACGATCAGCCGCGGATCGAACGGTTTCGGGATGATGTATTCCGGCCCGAAGCTCAGATCCTGATCGCCGTAGGCGGAGGCCACCACTTCACTCTGCTCGGCGTGCGCCAGTTCAGCAATCGCGTGCACTGCCGCCAGCTTCATCTCTTCGTTAATCGCCGTGGCGCCGACGTCCAGCGCGCCGCGGAAGATAAACGGGAAGCACAGCACGTTGTTAACCTGGTTCGGATAGTCAGAGCGGCCGGTGCAGATAATCGCGTCTTCGCGGACCTGCTTCGCCAGCGGCGGCAGGATTTCCGGTTCCGGGTTAGCCAGCGCGAGGATCAGCGGCGCGCGGGCCATCTTCTGCACCATCTCCGGCGTCAGCACTTTCGGGCCGGAGCAGCCGAGGAAAATATCCGCCCCGTCGATCACGTCGTCGAGGGTGCGCTTGCCGTCGTCGTCCACCGCGTAGGCCGCCTTGGTCTCCGCCATGTTTGGCTCACGCTCTTTATAAATCACGCCCCTGGAGTCGCAGACCACAATGTTGTGTTTCTGCATGCCCAGCACCACCAGCAGATTCATACAGGCGATAGCCGCGGCGCCCGCCCCGGAAACCACCATCCGTACGTCGGAGAGGTTTTTCTCAACCACCCGCAGGCCGTTGAGAATGGCGGCGGTGCTGATAATGGCCGTGCCGTGCTGATCGTCATGGAATACCGGGATATTCATGCGCTCGCGCAGCTTCTGCTCGATGTAGAAACACTCTGGCGCCTTGATATCTTCCAGGTTGATGCCGCCAAAGGTTGGCTCCAGCGCGGCCACCACGTTGATAAACTTATCCGGGTCCAGCTCGTCAACTTCAATATCAAACACGTCAATGCCGGCGAACTTCTTAAATAAAACGCCCTTACCTTCCATCACCGGCTTACCGGCGAGCGCGCCGATGTTGCCGAGGCCGAGCACCGCGGTACCGTTGGAGACGACCGCAACCAGGTTGCCGCGCGCGGTGTATTTATAGGCGGCCAGCGGGTCTTTTTCGATCTCCAGGCAAGGCGCTGCTACGCCCGGCGAGTAGGCCAGCGCGAGGTCGCGCTGCGTCGCGAGGGGTTTGGTCGGCACAACCTGAATTTTTCCAGGGACGGGAAATTCATGGAAGTCGAGGGCGCTTTGTTTCAACTGCTCATCCATTTTATTGTTCCTTTCACGTATCGATCGTAGGGGGTGACGGGCAATCTCTATCCTGATGTCCACCCAAGGTGGGGCATAGTATCTCGCCTGACGGCTTTCCAAACTTTGAACACCGCCAAACTCTCGCCATCACAAAGGTATATTTGTTATCGATTTATAACATTTTTGTAACCTAGTTTCGCAGGCAATGATAGCCCTGTCTGCTATGCTTTTTAGTTATTCACCCTAAAACTTCCGCTACCATTCATCACAAAAAACTCATGCAACATATTGTTTCAGGAGTACATTATGTCCCGAAGAGAACTTGCCAACGCGATTCGCGCCCTCAGCATGGACGCAGTTCAGAAAGCCAATTCCGGCCATCCCGGCGCCCCGATGGGCATGGCGGATATCGCCGAAGTCCTGTGGAATGACTTCCTCCAGCACAACCCGGAGAACCCGCACTGGTACGATCGCGACCGCTTTGTGCTGTCCAACGGCCACGCCTCGATGCTGCTCTACAGCCTGCTACATCTGACCGGCTACGACCTGCCGATGGAAGAGCTCAAAAACTTCCGCCAGCTGCACTCTAAAACCCCCGGCCACCCGGAGCATGGCTATACCCCAGGCGTAGAGACCACCACCGGCCCGCTCGGTCAGGGCCTGGCGAACGCGGTCGGGATGGCGATTGCGGAACGCACGCTGGCGGCGCAGTTCAACCGCCCGGGACATGAGATAGTCGATCACCATACCTGGGTTTTTATGGGCGACGGCTGCCTGATGGAGGGGGTTTCGCACGAGGCCAGCTCGCTGGCGGGAACCCTCGGGCTGGGCAAGCTTATCGGCTTCTATGACCATAACGGCATCTCTATCGACGGCCACGTTGAGGGCTGGTTCACCGACGATACCGCCGAACGCTTCAGGGCCTATCGCTGGCACGTGATCGGCGATATCGACGGCCACGACCCGCAGGCGATTGAGCAGGCAATTCGCGAGGCGCAAAGCGTCAAAGATAAGCCGTCGCTGATTATCTGCCGCACCGTCATCGGCTTCGGCTCCCCCAATAAAGCCGGCTCCGAAGAGGCGCACGGCGCGGCGCTCGGGGAAAAAGAGGTCGCCTTAGCCCGCGAGAAGCTGGGCTGGAAATATCCGCCGTTCGAGATCCCAAAAGAGATCTATCAAAAGTGGGATGCCCGGCCGCGCGGTGAAAAAGCCGAACACGCGTGGAACGACAAATTCGCCGCCTATCGACAGGCGTACCCAGAGCTGGCGGACGAACTTACGCGGCGGATGAGCGGCGATCTGCCTGAAAGCTGGAGCGAGATCGTCCGCGGCTATATCGCGAAGCTGCAGGCCAGCCCGGAAAAAATCGCCAGCCGCAAGGCCTCACAGAATGCGCTTAACGCCTACGGGCCCGCGCTGCCGGAGCTGCTCGGCGGCTCGGCGGATCTGGCGCCCAGCAACCTGACCATCTGGTCCGGGTCGACTTCTATTAAGGACGATCCTGCCGGCAACTATATCCACTACGGCGTCCGCGAGTTTGGCATGACCGCCATCGCCAACGGCATTGCCCTGCACGGCGGATTCATTCCCTACACCTCAACCTTCCTGATGTTCGTGGAATACGCCCGCAACGCGGCGCGCATGGCCGCGCTGATGAAGGCCAGGCAGATCATGGTTTACACCCATGACTCCATTGGTCTGGGGGAGGATGGCCCCACTCACCAGGCGGTTGAGCAGCTGGCCAGCCTGCGGCTGACGCCCAACTTCAGCACCTGGCGCCCCTGCGATCAGGTAGAAACCGCGGTCGCCTGGCGGGCGGCCATCGAGCGGCAGACCGGCCCGACCGCGCTGATCCTGTCGCGCCAGAACCTGGCGCAGATGGCGCGCACGCCGCAGCAGGTGGACGATATTGCGTGCGGCGGCTACGTGCTGAAAGATGCCGGAGGCAAGCCGGATCTGATCCTGATCGCCACCGGCTCGGAGATAGAAATCACCGCCCTGGCGGCGGAGAAGCTGCTGGCGAAAGGGGTCAACGTGCGGGTGGTGTCGCTGCCGTCAACCGACGTGTTTGATGCTCAGGATGAGGCATACCGGGAATCCGTGCTGCCGTCCGACGTTAGCGCCCGCATTGCCGTTGAGGCCGGGATTGCCGACTACTGGTATAAATACGTCGGCCTGAAGGGGGCCATTGTCGGCATGAGAAGCTACGGCGAATCGGCGCCGGCGGATAAGCTGTTCCCGTTCTTTGGCTTTACCGTCGAGAATATCGTCAGCACCGCCGAAGGGCTGCTTAACGGGTGATCCACAGCGTAGGCCAGGCATCTGGCCTCTGCCAGTTATCGCACTGCGGCTGCTGAGCAAAGCGCACCAGGCTAAACCGCTGGCCGTCATACCGCCAGCGGGTCTGGGTGCCGCAATCCCCCGGGGCGCGCCCCTTCTCAAGGGTTACCAGCTCGTGGCGCTGCTCGTCGATGCTGGCATTCATCAGCTCAATTTCGCGCCCTGCGCCGCCGGGCGGCTGGAAAGGCAGGGTCAGGCGCAGCGGACGCGCGACGTACGGCTGCTGGCGCGAAACCAGCCACGCCAGCCATACGGTGTTGTAGGCCCCCGCTTCGCAGCTGAACATCAGCAACACCTTCTCATCGGTCAGCGCGGTAACCCGCACTTCCCGCAGGGAGGGATCCAGCGAGCATGCGCTGTTGCTCATGCGCTCGTTGCCATAGTCCATGAGGTCATTCAGCTCATCGCGGCTCAGCGGCGATTGCGATACGTCGACTTTCGCCACCGTGCGCAGCGCCGGCGCCGGCGGGACGCTGAGCGGCGGCTCTTCGCCTTTGCCAATCCACGCCGTTTCGCTGCCGACCCGCTTCTGGCGGCTGTCGATAAACAGCAGCGCCGCCTTCAGGCCCTGCAAAGAGATGGTCTGCAGGCCGTCCACCAGGCTTATCGCCTGCCCTTCCTGCACCTGCTGGAGAAAAGCGTCGATGGTGGCGCTATCGCCGGTTTTAAGCAGCTTGTCGGCAACCTGCCAGCGCTTGTCCACCAGCGCCAGAGGTTTACCATCAAGCAGCAGACGAGGGCCGATCGGCGCCAGCGCCGCGACCGGATTGCCGACCCCGCCCAGCTCAATGCGCAGGCTGGCATTGGTGGCCGCGCCGGCGCTGCGGCTGAGGGTCATCACCAGGCCATAGTGCAGCCCGACGTTGCGGGTTACGCAGAAGTTTTGATTATTACAGGTCACCAGCCAGTCGCTGAACGTCTGCTGCACCGGCGCCGCCCACGCCCGCAAGGCGGGGAACAGACCGAAAAGCAGAATCAAGATAAGCCGATAAAACATGCGTGGTACAACCCCGGAAGCTAGCGCGAAAAACAGCCGCTATCTTCGCCAGCACCGGGGGTTTACTCAATCGGATTTATCAGATATCCCCGGCCATCAGCCCCGAAGCGTGGAGATACTGCAGGAGGATAACCGCTTTCCCGTCGCGGATCTCGCCGCCGGCCACCATCGCCAGCGCCTGGCTGAACGGCAGCTCCAGGACCTCAATCTCTTCATCATCCACCCCGCCGCCGCCGTTTTTGCGCTGGGCATCGCTGTATTCGGCGATAAAGAAGTGGATAAGCTCGGTGACGCCACCGGGAGACATATACAGTTCGAACAGCTTGCGAACCTCGCCCACCTCGTAGCCGGTCTCCTCGATCGCCTCTTTGCGAATGCAGGCTTCCGGCTCGTCGTTATCCAGCAGCCCGGCGCAGGTCTCGATGAGCATGCCGTCTTCGTTACCGTTCACCCAGGTGGCGACGCGGAACTGGCGCACCAGCACCACGCTTTGCTTGCGCCGGTTGTAGAGCAGAACCGTTGCGCCGTTGCCGCGATCGTAAACCTCGCGCTTGTGGCGCACCACGCTGCCGTCGCCGCGCGTCAGCTCGTAGGTCATGTTGCGCAAAACGAACCAGTTTTCAGAGAGGATTTTATCTTTAATGACGTTGATATTGAGTGGCATACGGCCCCGCAGCAGAGAATGACGCAGTCATACTACGCCGCGGAGCGCGCTTTGTCGTTAGCAGGGCGGAATCGATTTTAGGCCGAGGAAATCGACGATCCCCCGCGCGGCATGGCGGCCTTCCGCCATCGCCGTCACCACCAGATCGGCTCCGCGAACCGCATCCCCGCCGGCGAAAATCTGCGGATGGCTGGTCTGATAGCGGTAGCGGCTTTCAACGTGCGCGCGGATCCGCCCGCGGCCGTCCAGCTGCACGCCGACGGACTCCAGCCACGGCATGCCGTGCGGGTGAAAGCCAAAGGCCATAATCACCGCATCCGCCGGCATCACGAATTCGCTGCCCACAATCGGCGACGGCGCGCGGCGCCCCTGCGCGTCCGGTTCGCCGAGCCGGGTTCGCAGGAAGCGCACCCCGTTGACCCGGCCGTTAGCATCCAGCTCCAGGGTCACCGGCTGAACGTTGAATTCAAATACCGCTCCCTCTTCGCGGGCATTTTTGACCTCTTTTTTCGACCCCGGCATATTGGCCTCGTCCCGGCGATAGGCGCAGGTGACCCGCTTCGCGCCGTGACGCAGCGCGGTGCGCACGCAGTCCATCGCCGTATCGCCGCCGCCCAGCACCACCACCTCCAGCCCGTGGGTATCGATATAGGGCTCCGCCGCCAGCTCGCTCAGCCCCATCACCTGCTTAGTGTTGGCAATCAGAAACGGCAGCGCGTCATACACCCCGGGAGCCTCCTCATTCGGCAAATCAGCCTTCATCGAGCGATAGGTCCCAGCGCCGATAAACACCGCATCGTAGTCGTCCAGCAGCGCGCTGAGGGGAATATCTTTGCCCACCTCGCAGTTCAGCTCAAAGCGCACGCCCATTGCGCTAAAGATCTCCCGCCGCCGGGAGAGCAGCGATTTGTCCAGCTTAAAGGCGGGAATGCCGAAGGTAAGCAGGCCGCCGATTTCCGGGTGCCGGTCAAACACCACCGGCTGCACGCCGTTGCGTACCAGCAGGTCCGCGCAGGCGAGTCCGGCCGGGCCGGCGCCGACAATCGCCACCTTTTTGCCGCTGGCAACCACCCGCGACAGATCCGGCCGCCAGCCGCCCGCCAGCGCCTGGTCCGAAATATAGCGTTCGATATTGCCGATGGTGACCGCGCCATGTTCATCATGCAGCGTGCAGGCCCCCTCGCACAGGCGATCCTGCGGACAGACGCGGCCGGTGATTTCCGGCAGGCAGTTGGTCTGGTGGGAGAGCTCAACGGCGGCGGCGATATCCCCGGCCTTCACTTTTTCAATCCACTGCGGGATTGGGTTGTGCAGCGGGCAGGTCCATTCGCAGATGCTGTGCTCGCCGCACTTCAGGCAGCGCTGAGCCTCCTGCTGCGCGTGGGCCGTAGAAAGCGGCAGGTAGATTTCAGAAAAGTGCGTTTTACGCAGCGCCGGCGCGAGCCTCCCGGCCTCCGCGCGCGGCGGCGTTGCCGCCATCTGCTCGACCTTATCGTTACGCTCTGCCGGCATGAGGTCTGCAGGATGGCTATGCCACGGCTGCGCCTCCATTCGGGCCGCCCGCAGGCGTCGTCGTTTCGCCAGGCCGAGCAGCGTCTCTTCATCGGCCAGCTGCAGCGCCTGCGCCGGACAGTTTTGCACGCAGGCCGGACCCGCTTCGCGCTCCCGACACAGATCGCACTTGTGCGCGGTGGCCTTTACTTTTCCCGCCGCCAGCGGCGTAAGCACGATTTGCATTACCCCAAACGGGCAGGCCACCATGCAGGATTTACAGCCGATACATTTTTCCTGGCGCACCTGTATGCTGCCGTCAACCCGGCTTATCGCGCCGTTCGGACAGCTGCGGGCGCAGGGCGCGCCTTCACAATGGTGACACGTTATCGGGTTACATTTTTGCTCGCCTTTGATGAGCACAATCCGCGGCAAAAAACGCCGTTCGGTCAGGACGTGCTGCTCATCGTTATGCGCCATGACGCAGGCCACTTCGCAGGCCCGGCATCCGATGCATTTGTGACTATCGCTCAAAATAAAGTGGTTCATGGCATCCTTCCGTCTTCCCGGTAAATAACCATGCGGTTAGCATAGCTATTAATTACCCGACAAGACGGGACGGAAACAATGTTCATTTGCCCAGAATAGCGCTTATCTGGCGATAATCCGTTTTGGATCAATTTTTTTGACTTAAATGAAATGATGTTTTACTTACTTAACAGAGACTCAGATCCGGCGTAAAAGCGATAAAACATGTTTACTTCCGGCAGCAATTGCGAAAGGGTAACGCCATGAAGCGACCTTCGGTAAAGGGGCGGGACACTTCTTTACCGTGCCGTAAAAGGCACACGATAAATTACACTATCTCCTTAATTTCTCCACGATTGCCTGCGGGCTTACCGCTAGAGTGTCACAGGCTGTGCAATAACAAAAAATGTACAAAATGAGGTCCTAATTCTGATGGCGAATTTCTTTATCGATCGCCCCATTTTTGCGTGGGTACTGGCTATTCTTTTGTGCCTGACCGGAACGCTCGCGATTTTATCGCTTCCCGTTGAGCAATATCCCGAGCTGGCGCCGCCGAACGTGCGGATCACCGCCAACTACCCCGGCGCCTCCGCGCAAACGCTGGAGAATACCGTCACCCAGGTTATCGAGCAGAATATGACCGGCCTCGATAACCTGATGTACATGTCATCGCAGAGCAGCGCCACCGGCCAGGCGACGGTCACCCTGAGCTTTACCGCCGGAACCGACCCCGATGAAGCGGTGCAGCAGGTGCAAAACCAGCTGCAGTCGGCAATGCGTAAGCTGCCGCAGGCGGTGCAGAATCAGGGCGTCACGGTGCGTAAAACCGGTGATACCAACATTCTGACCCTCGCTTTTGTCTCCACCGACGGCAGCATGGACAAGCAGGATATTGCCGACTACGTCGCCAGTAACGTCCAGGATCCCTTAAGCCGGGTTAACGGCGTCGGTGATATCGATGCCTATGGCTCCCAGTACTCGATGCGTATCTGGCTCGACCCGACGAAGCTCAACAGCTATCAGATGACGGCGAAAGACGTTACCGACGCCATCGAATCGCAGAACGCCCAGATCGCCGTAGGCCAGCTGGGCGGCACGCCGTCGGTTGATAAGCAGGCGCTTAACGCCACCATCAACGCCCAGTCGCTGCTGCAGACGCCGGATCAGTTCCGCGATATTACGCTGCGCGTTAATCAGGATGGATCGGAAGTAACGCTCGGCGACGTTGCCAGCGTTGAGATGGGGGCCGAAAAGTACGATTACCTCAGCCGCTATAACCGCCAGGCGGCATCAGGGCTGGGTATTAAGCTCGCCTCCGGCGCCAACGAAATGGCCACCGCCGAGCGGGTCATCACCCGCCTGAACGAGCTTTCGCAATATTTCCCCCACGGCCTGGAGTATAAAATTGCCTACGAGACCACCTCGTTCGTTAAGGCGTCGATTACCGACGTGGTGAAAACGCTGATTGAAGCGATCGCCCTGGTGTTCCTGGTGATGTACCTGTTCCTGCAAAACTTCCGCGCCACCCTGATCCCGACCATTGCCGTCCCGGTCGTCTTAATGGGTACCTTCGCGGTGCTCTATACCTGCGGCTACAGCATCAACACCCTGACGATGTTTGCCATGGTGCTGGCGATCGGCCTGCTGGTGGATGACGCCATCGTGGTGGTGGAGAACGTCGAACGTATCATGAGCGAGGAGGGACTTTCGCCCCGGGAGGCGACCCGCAAATCGATGGGTCAAATCCAGGGCGCGCTGGTGGGTATCGCCATGGTGCTGTCGGCGGTATTTATCCCGATGGCCTTCTTCGGCGGCACCACCGGCGCCATTTACCGTCAGTTCTCAATCACCATAGTGTCCGCGATGGTGCTGTCGGTGCTGGTGGCGATGATCCTCACCCCGGCGCTGTGCGCCACCCTGCTCAAGCCGATTCAGAAAGGCGAGCTGCACGGTCAGAAAGGCTTCTTTGGCTGGTTTAACCGCATGTTTGACCGCAACGCCAGCCGCTACGAATCTTCGGTCGGCAAAATTCTGCACCGTTCGCTGCGCTGGATAATGATCTACGTCCTGCTGCTGGGCGGGATGGTGTTCCTGTTTATGCACCTGCCGACCTCGTTCCTGCCGCAGGAAGATCGCGGAATGTTCACCACCTCAGTGCAGCTGCCCGCCGGCTCTACGCAACAGCAGACGCTGAAGGTGGTGCAGGAGGCCGAAGATTACTTCCTTAAGAACGAGAAGAGCAACGTCGAATCGGTGTTCGCCACCATCGGCTCCGGCCCGGGCGGCAACGGCCAGAACGTGGCGCGAATGTTCGTGCGCCTGAAGGACTGGGAGCAGAGGGACCCCACCAGCGGCTCCGCCTTTGCCATTATCGAACGGGCGACCAAAGCCTTTAACAAGATTAAAGAGGCGCGCGTCTTTGCCAGCAGCCCGCCGGCCATCAGCGGGCTGGGCAGCTCCGCCGGCTTCGATATGGAGCTTGAGGACCACGCCGGCAACGGCCACGACGCGCTGATGGCCGCCCGCGACTCCCTGCTGGAGCTGGCCGCCAACAATCCTCAGCTAACCCGCGTGCGCCACAACGGCCTTGATGATAGCCCGCAGCTGCAGGTGGATATCGATCAGCGCAAGGCGCAGGCGCTGGGGATATCGATTGATGACATCAACGATACGCTGCAAACCGCCTGGGGCTCGAGCTACGTGAATGACTTTATGGATCGCGGCCGCGTAAAAAAAGTCTACGTCCAGGCGGCGGCAAAATATCGCATGCTGCCGGACGACATTAATCAGTGGTACGTGCGCAACAGCAGCGGCACGATGGTTCCCTTCTCGGCCTTTGCCAGCTCGCGCTGGGAAACCGGCTCGCCGCGCCTGGAACGCTATAACGGCTACTCGGCGGTCGAAATCGTCGGCGAAGCCGCGCCGGGCGTCAGTACCGGTACGGCGATGACGATTATGGAAGAGCTGGCGCAGCAGCTGCCGAACGGCTTCGGCCTCGAGTGGACGGCGATGTCCTACCAGGAGCGCTTATCCGGCGCCCAGGCCCCGGCGCTGTACGCGATCTCCCTGCTGGTGGTCTTCCTGTGCCTGGCAGCGCTGTATGAGAGCTGGTCGGTTCCGTTCTCCGTGATGCTGGTGGTGCCGCTGGGAGTCATCGGCGCCCTGCTGGCAACCTGGATGCGCGGTCTTGAGAACGATGTTTACTTCCAGGTCGGGCTGCTGACGGTTATCGGCCTGTCGGCGAAGAACGCCATTCTGATCGTCGAGTTTGCCAACGAGCTCAATGAAAAAGGAGAGGATCTACTGGTTGCGACGCTTTCGGCCTGCCGACAGCGCCTGCGGCCAATTCTGATGACCTCGCTGGCCTTTATTTTCGGCGTGCTGCCGATGGCGACCAGCACCGGTGCGGGCTCGGGTAGCCAGCACGCGGTCGGTACCGGGGTGATGGGCGGCATGATCTCCGCCACCATTCTCGCTATTTTCTTCGTACCGCTGTTCTTTGTGCTGGTGCGTCGCCGCTTCCCGCTGAAAGAGCGGCCGCAATAACCTGCGTCCATCGCGAGGATCTCTCGTGGCGATGGAATAACAAAAAAGGCGACCACAGGAGTCGCCTTTTTTATGTGTTCAGATCCACTGCAGCGTTATTTTCGCAGGCAGATCACCCTGCTCACATTGCGGAATTTATTTACGAAGCATGCCTTCGATAAAATCTTTCCAGTTCCCTAGTTCACGATCAATCATAATAGCCTCTCTTATTATTATGGGTGATTTTATGTAAATTCATCAGTAATGGGAAGTCGCCTGCCCCTATTGCTTTGATTGCCTGATGGCCACTGTCAGGATAGCTATCGCTGATTTGCCGCTACTATGACCCCGTCAACGCCAATTTAATGTGACACGTAGCAACATTCTGCAACATCAGGCGCGCTCTTATACGTTGACCGTCTACGCGGAAGAGGCCAGGATTTCAGTACGCGAGCGCCGTCACAATCCTGCGGCGAGAGATGAATATTTAACCAACATATAAGCATGGTTATATATTCCCGGCAAAAAATTACATTTATTAAACCGATTAACGTATTATTCCCTATCGGCTTATATATCCCCGAAATAGCTCAAGTTTCAGGATGCTAACGGACAGGCCGCCGGGTGCGTCGCGAGTATATTCGGAAAAATCTGCGTTCCGCGCTTAATTCAATGAAAAAGGTTTCATTATGCTGACCATGTACGGGATAAAAAACTGCGACACCGTTAAAAAGGCCCGCCGCTGGCTGGAAGCTAACCAGATTGAATACCGCTTCCATGATTATCGCGTCGATGGGCTCGAGCGCGAATTATTAGATACGTTTATTGCTGAACTGGGTTGGGAAGCCCTGCTCAACACCCGCGGCACCACCTGGCGTAAGCTGGATGAATCGGTTCGCGCCCGCATCGATAACGCCGATGCCGCCGCCGGGCTGATGCTCGAAATGCCGGCAATCATCAAACGCCCATTGCTCTGCGCGCCCGGTCAGCCTATGCTGCTGGGCTTCAGTGAACTCACTTATAAGAAGCTTGTTAACGAGGTATAGTCTATGTCTTGCCCGGTCATTGAGCTGGCTCAGCAGCTTATTCGCCGCCCTTCCCTCAGCCCCGATGATGCGGGATGTCAGGCGTTAATGATTGAACGTCTGCGGGCGATTGGTTTTACCGTTGAACCGATGGATTTCGGCGATACCCAAAATTTCTGGGCCTGGCGCGGACGCGGTGAAACCCTGGCCTTCGCCGGTCATACCGACGTTGTCCCGGCGGGCGACGCCGACCGGTGGATTAACCCGCCGTTTGAACCGACTATTCGCGACGGCATGCTGTTTGGCCGCGGTGCGGCGGACATGAAGGGCTCGCTGGCGGCGATGGTCGTGGCCGCCGAGCGCTTCGTCGCCCAGTATCCGAACCATAAAGGTCGCCTGGCCTTTTTGATCACCTCCGATGAAGAAGCCAGCGCCCACAACGGCACGGTGAAAGTCGTCGAAGCCCTGATGGCCCGCAAGGAGCGTCTCGACTACTGCCTGGTGGGCGAGCCCTCCAGCACCGAAGTTGTCGGGGACGTGGTGAAGAACGGCCGCCGCGGCTCGTTAACCTGCAATTTAACCATCCACGGCGTGCAGGGCCACGTCGCCTATCCTCATCTGGCGGATAACCCGGTGCACCGCGCCGCGCCGATGCTCACCGAACTGGTGGGAATCGAATGGGATAAAGGCAACGAATTCTTCCCGCCGACCAGCATGCAGATTGCCAACGTCAAGGCGGGCACCGGCAGCAATAACGTCATTCCGGGCGACCTGTTCGTGCAGTTCAACTTCCGCTTCAGCACCGAGCTGACCGACGAGATGATCAAAGCCCGGGTTGTCGCGCTGCTGGAAAAATATCAGCTGCGCTACTCCCTTGACTGGTGGCTCTCCGGCCAGCCGTTCCTGACCGGCCGCGGTAAGCTGGTTGAAGCGGTGGTGAATGCCATTGAGCACTATAATGAGATCAAACCGCAGCTGTTGACCAACGGCGGCACCTCCGACGGGCGGTTTATCGCTCGCATGGGAGCCCAGGTGGTTGAGCTGGGACCGGTGAATGCCACGATCCACAAAATTAACGAGTGCGTGAACGCCGCCGACCTGCAGCTGCTGGCGCGAATGTATCAACGGATCATGGAACAGCTGGTCGCCTGACAACATCGACAGATGCCCTGAACGATGACGGGTATGAAAGAGGAAGCAGCATGGAATGGCTAAGTAAATACTGGTGGGTTCTGGTGTTAGTTTTTTTGGTGGGCGTCATGATTAACGTGATTAAGGACCTTAATCGCGTCGACCACAAAAAATTTCTCGCCAATAAGCCGGACCTTCCCCCTCATCGTGACTGTAACGATAAGTGGGATGATGACGACGACTGGCCGAAGAACGACCAGTCGAAGAAGTAGGATCTATGCCCTCTCCCCGGTGAACGTCACGTCGCCGGGGAATCTCCCGGATAGCGGCGCTGTGCGCCTTATCCGGACAGGATACCGCCTGATTACAGCAGTTCGATAATATCGTCATCTTTCGGCGTGCTGCCGCTTAACGCTTCGTCAAAATAGTGCTTCGGCACGGTATAGCGCAGGCGTTCGAGCGCAAACTGCATGCTGCGATCGTCAATCGCGTGCCCCAAATCCTCAACGATATCCAGCGTCACGTCGCCGCCGGCCTGCACCAGCGCCTCCTGGGCGGAGACGGCCCACGCCAGATCGATAACCCGATCCTCGCCGCCGTGGATCAGGTGCACGGTAGTCGCCGTGGTCGCCGACTGCGGCAGCGTGGCGTATCGTCCGTTAAAGGCGATAACCCGCGAGGCCAGCCCCGGCTCGGCCTTGATGCTTTCCAGCGACATAATCGCCCCCTGCGAGAAGCCAATCAGCGCCGTTGCCTGTGCGGACACGCCGCTCTGCTTCTGCCAGTAGCGCACCGTCTCAATAAAGGTCGGCATAATGGCGTCAATGCGCGCCTGCCGGTTCTCCTCGGTCACTCCCTGCACGGAGAACCACTGACGGCCGGGAGCCGGGCCGCACGGCTCGGCGCCGCCGATGCTGACGATTAACGCATCCGGAAACTGCGGCGCGAACAGGCTGCCGATTTGCCCCATTGAAACCGGATTATCACCGACGCCATGAAACAGCAACAGCAGCTGTTGGGCAGGTGTCACGGGGCTTTGAACAATAAAATGATCGTGTTTCATGGCTTTCTCCTTAGTCTACGCGGGCAGTGTACGCCGCAGATAAAATATGACCATGACATTTAACTGAATGAGTTAGTTAAAAAAATTGCAGTTGCTCAACCCGCTGGCGCAGCGCATCGGCGCGGGCCGCGTCGAGGCTCAACAGCGCCTGCCCCGCCTCCTCGCGTAACCTTGCCAGCAAAGCTTTGCGCCCGGCCAGCCGCAGCGAAGCGCAAAGCTCGGCCTCATCCTGCTGCCGAAGGCGGGCGCGCAGCGCCGGAAGCGCCAGGTCGACCCGCAGCAGCAGGCGGTTCAGGCAGCCAATCGTCGACAACAGCGGGCGGTGGGCAAAGGCGAATCCAGCGGCCTCAAGCCAGTCCTCTTCCGTCAGCATAGCAGCCTCGACAGCCGGCAGCGGCAGCGCCTCTTCCCGCCATTCGCGCAGCCAGTACTCGTCGCGCTGCAGCCGCGCCAGCTCCTGCTGGCGTAAGCGGTGGCCCGCGGGCGTTAACGGATAGAGCGCCATCGCCGTATAGCAGCCGCTGCTCGCTTCACGGTGGGTACCGAGACGCACCAGCGTAAAGCCGCATCGCTGCCAGAAGCGCCAGAGCTCGTCGGTATAGCCGAAGCTCACCGAGAGGTAATCAAGCCCCTCCGCCTTGGCCACGGCCTTCGCCACCAGCGCCTGGCCGGCCCCCTCACGCTGGCGCGACGGATGCACGGCAATGCGGCCAATTCGTCGGGCCACCAGCGTAGCGGCCAGCGGAGTGCCGCCGTGCGCCGCCAGCGACTGGGCCACCAGATTGCCGCGCGGGCGGCGATATCCCGCCCACACCGCCTGGCTGAGGGCCGGGGTAAGACCGCCCTCTTCCACCAGCCACAGCGCCCCGGCAACGCGGCTCCCGGCGCGCGCGCAGATAAACCGCTGCCCGGGCGCATCCATCATCCGGCGGAGATCCAGCGGGGAGGTGCGATAGTGGGCGCCGGAAAGG
>NZ_JAQGFU010000091.1:0-18504 GCF_030078455.1 Klebsiella sp. Ech2A
CCCCGGCCTCGTTGAGCAGGCGATCGTACAGCGCCCGCCCCTTCGGCGTCAGCGCGATCCCGCGCTGCTCGATTTCGCCAAAACGCGCGCTGTGGGTGCCTTTATGCTCTCCGGCGAAGATCACCGGCTCCTCCAGCGCCTTAAAGCTGGTCTGGCGCAGCAGGATCGGCACGTCCCGGCGCGGCGGCCCTTCAATCAGCGCCTTCGGCACGATGCCGCACTCCGGCATCAGGGCCTGAACCCGGTCGATATCCAGGGTGCGCGGCGTCAGGTGATTGATGTGGCAGCCCGGGAAGCAGACCACGTCGGCAATCAGCCGATGCTCGTTCTGCAGGGCGTGATAGGTTTCATCGTCTACCGTGGCGTGACTGTGCCAGCGGAAGGTCTCCAGCGCCTCGCGTACGAACTCCCGCGCCTCGCCGGGCGTGAAGGCGCCGCTCTCTTCGTGCTGCGCAATCAGCTCCCGACAGCGCGGGGTAAAAATATCGCGCTTAGCCAGAATCTCCGCCGCCCGCTGACGCAGTTCATCGCTGGCGATCAGCTCGAGGCGCAGCAGCGAGGTGAAGATACGGAACGGATTGCGCGCCAGGGCGGCGTCGTCAACGGGGCGAAAGGCGGTGGAATGGACCGGTACCCCGGCCTGGGAGAGATCGTAATAGCTCACGGGGAACATCCCCATGATGGCAAACATACGGCGCAGCGTTGCCAGCTCTTCGGCGGTGCCAACGCGGATCGCGCCGTGGCGCTCAACGTTCAGCCGGGCCAGCTCATCGGCGTTCGCCAGCTGCTCATGAAGCCTGGGGTTGTTCTCCAGCACCGCCAGATTGACGTCCGCGACCAGCTCGAGGAGCGTCCCGTACTGCGGAACTTCCTGCTGATACATCGCCGACATAGCCTGTGAAAATTGTTCCCGAATCTCATCAGCCGTGATGGTGTTCGCCATGATGTCTTACCTCCAGTGAATACTTCCTGGAGTGTAGAGAAGGCCTCCCGCGCCAGCAGGAAGAATTTACAAACTGTGATGCGGGTAACCTGCCCCTGCCCTTTGTCCCGTCCGGGGCATAACCCTGAGTTATGAAACAGACCCTTTAATTTCACTTTAAATTAACAAAACATTTACACACACTGTTTCTGGCGACATTAAAACAACAGGCCCTGTACCGAATAAAACGGAGTACGTACCCTATGAACGATAAATGGTCCCCGCGCGAGGTGGTTCATCGCGACTACAGCAGCCATCCTCCCGCTTACGCTCCTGGCTACAAAACCAGCGTGCTGCGCTCGCCGCGCAATGCGCTGATCTCTCTGCAGAACTCGCTTTCCGAAATCACCGGCCCGGTGTTCAGCAGCGATGACCTCGGGCCGCTGGATAACGACCTTATCCTTAACTACGCCAAAGAAGGCCTGCCGATCGGCGAGCGCATTATCGTCCACGGCTACGTTCGCGACGGCTTTGGCCGGCCGATGAAAAACACCCTGGTGGAGGTCTGGCAGGCCAACGCCGGCGGCCGCTATCGGCATAAAAAGGATAGCTATCTGGCACCCATTGACCCCAACTTCGGCGGCTGCGGCCGGGTACTGACCGATGAAAACGGCTACTACTGTTTTCGCACCATCAAGCCGGGGCCCTACCCGTGGCGCAATCAGGTCAGCGACTGGCGTCCGGCGCATATTCACTTTTCCCTCTCCGGAGACGCGTGGGCGCAGCGCCTGATCACCCAGATGTATTTTGAAGGCGACCCGCTGATTAAGCAGTGCCCGATCGTCAAAACCATCAATAACGACGATGCCGTTCGCACCCTGATTGCCGAACTGGATACCCATGCCGCCGTGCCGCTGGACTGCCTGGCGTACCGCTTCGACCTGGTACTGCGCGGCCACCGCGCGACGCTGTTTGAAAACCGCACTCAGGGGGCCGCCCGATGAAAGACTATTTACCCGAAACCGCCTCACAAACCGCCGGCCCCTACGTCCACATCGGGCTGGCGCCGGATGCCGCGGGCTTCCACATTTTCGAGAATAACTTTGGCCCGCAGCTCACCGCTGCGGATACCGAAGGCGAGCGTATTACCATTGAGGGGCGGGTTATTGACGGCTCCGGCACGCCGGTGCGCGACGTGCTGCTGGAGATCTGGCAGGCCAACGCCGCCGGGCGCTACGCGCACCCCGACGACCGGCAGGCCGGCAAACGGCGCGACCCGGCGTTTCGCGGCTGGGGCCGCAGCTGCTCCGACTTCGACACCGGGATCTGGCGCTTTGAAACCATCAAGCCGGGCGCGGTTGTCGGCCGCGACGGCCGGATGATGGCGCCGCACGTCAGCCTGTGGGTGGTGGCGAGGGGGATCAACATCGGCCTGAATACGCGGATGTACTTTGCCGACGAAGAGGAGGCCAACCGGGGCGATCCGGTGCTCAACCTGATCGAGTGGGAGGTTCGCCGTCAGACGCTGATTGCCCGGCGCGAAGTGCGCGGCGGCGAAATTGTCTATCGGTTCGATATTCATCTGCAGGGCGAGAACGAAACCGTCTTTTTCGATCTTTGAAACCATTGCGCCCCCGCATGCCCCGGTTCCGCCCGGGGCATCGGCTTTTTGGCGTCAGGTAAAATCATTTGTAATATAACAAGAGTAAATGTTAATAATATTTTGCCATTGGGTTATCAAATTTAAACAATATCGCTTGTCACTCATACCGCTCTGTTTTTAGTATCAATTATGGAAAAAAACGCTCTCTTTAGTCAGCGCATTCGCTTGCGCCATCTACACACCTTCGTGGCCGTCGCTCAACAGGGAACGCTGGGGCGTGCGGCTGAAACACTTAATCTTAGCCAACCCGCTTTATCAAAAACGCTCAACGAGCTGGAGCAGCTGACCGGAACGCGGCTTTTTGAGCGCGGGCGTCTGGGCGCGCAGCTGACGCTGGTTGGGGAGCAGTTTCTCACCCACGCGGTAAAGGTTCTCGACGCGCTCAACACCGCGGGTCAGGCGCTTAACCGCAAAGAAGGGATGAACCCCGACGTGGTGCGTATCGGCGCGCTGCCGACCGCCGCGCTCGGCATTCTGCCGACGGTCATCGGCCAGTTTCACCAGCAGCAGAAAGATATCACTCTGCAGGTCGCCACCATGAATAACCCCATGCTGCTGGCGGGTCTGAAATCGGGGGAGATTGATATCGGCATCGGGCGCATGTCCGACCCGGAGTTGATGAGCGGCCTCAACTATGAGCTGCTGTTTCTGGAGTCCCTGAAGCTGGTGGTTCGCCCCGGCCACCCGCTACTGCAGGAGACGGTAACCCTCAGTCGGGTGATGGACTGGCCGGTCGTCGTTTCACCGAAGGGGACCATCCCCCGCCAGAATGCCGAAACCCTGCTGCAAAGCCAGGGGTGTAAAATTCCCGCGGGCTGCATAGAAACGCTTTCGGCTTCGCTATCGCGCCAGCTGACCGTCAATTACGACTATATCTGGTTCGTCCCCTCCGGGGCGGTGAAGGACGATCTGCGGCGCGGCCTGCTCAGCGCGCTGCCGGTACCGACCCAGGGCGCCGGGGAACCGATCGGTATTCTGACCCGGGTTGATGCCACCCTCACCTCCGGCGCGCAGACCCTGCTCAGCGCGATTCGCAAATCGATGCCCGCGTGAGCCTCGTTTCCGGACGGAGCGCCGCCTCCCGGCGCCTCTTCCGGGCAAACCCGTTACTCCTTCCTGCCTCCTTAGCCTCCCGACCGCTCCCGGTTTGAATCCGGCCAGGCCCGGCGGCGCCCGAGCGCGGATATCGCCGCTTGCTTAGCAGCGTAATCAATTAGTGCGAAATTATTTATTAACAATTGCGCAAACTTCGGTAACAGATTTATCATTGCCACGATTTCACCATATGGTTCACATGAAATCAAAATTAGCAAAAAACCCTCTTTCATGAAGCCATTTATCGCTTCACTCAAAAGATACAGATTTAATTTTTGATTCATTTGGTTCACACCTGAGAACGGGTGGTTAAGGAGACAACATGACAACGGGTCACGCGCCACGAGGATTCCCCCGGATCCTGAAGTGGCTTCTCGCCGGGCTGATGCTGATAATCGGCCTGGCCATCGGTATTCCTGGCATAAAGCTCGCCACGCTCGGCGGCAGCCTCTATTTCAGCCTGATGGGGCTGGCGATGGTTATCGCCTCCGTACTCATCTTCCGCAACCGTCGCAGCGGCATCCTGCTGTACGCGCTGGCGTTTGTCGCGTCCATTGTTTGGGCCATCAGCGATGCCGGATGGACCTTCTGGCCGCTGTTCTCGCGCCTGTTTGTCTTCGGCGCGCTGGCGCTTCTTTCAGCCCTCGTCTGGCCTTACTTTTCGGCAAAAGCGACCGCCAAAGGCCCGGCCTTTGGCCTCGCCGCGGCGCTGGCCGTGGTGCTGGCCGTCAGCTTCGGCTGGATGTTCAGGGCGCAGCCGCTGGTGAACGCCACCGAAGAGGTGCCGGTTAAGCCGGTTGCCGCCGGAGAACAGCAGAAAAACTGGGAGCACTGGGGCAATACCACCCACGGCGATCGCTTCGCCGCGCTGGATCAGATTAACAAGCACAACGTGAATCAGCTGCAGGTGGCGTGGGTCGCCCACACCGGGGATATTCCGCAGAGCAACGGCTCCGGCGCGGAAGACCAGAACACCCCGCTGCAAATCGGCGATACGCTGTATGTCTGCACCCCTTACAGCAAGGTGCTGGCGCTGGACGTTGATAGCGGCAAGGAAAAATGGCGCTACGACTCAAAAGCCACCGCGCCGAACTGGCAGCGCTGCCGCGGGCTCGGCTATTACGCGGACGGCGTGGCCCGGTCGGCCCCGGCGGCTGACGTTCAGCCCGCCTCCTGCTCCCGTCGCCTGTTCCTGCCAACCACCGACGCGCGCCTGATCGCCATCGACGCCGATAGCGGCAAATCCTGTGAAGCCTTTGGTGAACACGGCGTCGTCGATCTGAGCGTTGGGATGGGTGAAATCAAAGCGGGCTACTACCAGCAGACCTCGACGCCTCTGGTGGCGGGGAACGTGGTGGTGGTCGGCGGCCGCGTGGCGGATAACTTCTCCACCGGCGAGCCTCCGGGCGTGGTGCGCGCCTACGACGTCCACAGCGGCAAGCTGGCGTGGGCGTGGGATCCGGGTAATCCGAGCCTGACCGGTCTGCCGCCGGAGGGCCAAACCTACACGCGCGGTACGCCTAACGTCTGGTCAGCTATGTCTTATGACGCGAAGCTGAACCTGATTTATCTGCCGACCGGCAACGCCACGCCGGACTTCTTTGGCGGCGAGCGGACCGCGCTTGACGATAAGTACAGCTCGTCGATCGTGGCCGTCGATGCGGCTACCGGCCGGGTACGCTGGCACTACCAGACCACCCATCACGATCTGTGGGACTTCGACCTGCCGTCGCAGCCGCTGCTGTACGACCTGCCGGATGGCAAAGGCGGGACCACCCCGGTGCTGGTACAGACCAGCAAGCAGGGCATGATCTTTATGCTCAACCGCGAAACCGGTGAGCCGGTTGCCAAAGTGGAGGAGCGTCCGGTTCCGCAGGGCAACGTGGCGGGCGAGCGCTATTCGCCAACCCAGCCCTACTCCGTCGGCATGCCGATGATCGGTAACGAAACGCTGAAAGAGTCGGATATGTGGGGCGCCACGCCGGTCGATCTGCTGATCTGCCGCATTGCCTTTAAATCCATGCGTCATGAGGGTATTTTCACCCCGCCGGGCGAAGATCGTTCATTGCAGTACCCGGGCTCGCTGGGCGGCATGAACTGGGGCAGCGTGTCGGTCGACCCGAATAACGGCCTGATGTTCGTTAACGATATGCGTCTCGGCCTGGCCAACTATATGGTGCCGCGCGCCAAAGTGGCAAAAGACGCCAGCGGGATTGAGATGGGTATCGTGCCGATGGAAGGTACGCCGTTTGGCGCCATGCGCGAACGCTTCCTGTCGCCGCTGGGTATTCCGTGCCAGAAGCCGCCGTTCGGTACGATGTCGGCGGTGGATCTGAAAAGCGGGAAGCTGGTGTGGCAGGTGCCGGTCGGTACCGTTGAGGATACCGGCCCGCTGGGGATTCGGATGCATATGCCGATTCCCATCGGCATGCCGACCCTCGGCGCATCGCTCTCTACTCAGTCCGGCCTGCTGTTCTTCGCCGGTACCCAGGACTTCTACCTGCGGGCGTTTGATACCGCCAGCGGTAAGGAAATCTGGAAATCCCGTCTGCCGGTCGGCAGCCAGTCCGGTCCGATGACCTACGTTTCGCCGAAAACCGGCAAGCAGTACATCATCATTAATGCGGGGGGCGCACGTCAGTCTCCGGATCGCGGGGACTATATCATCGCCTACGCGCTGCCTGACCAGCACTAAGCGCAGCGTCCTGTAAAAGTCATACCTGCCGGTGAAGCCGCCGGCAGGTATTTTTTTGCCTCGGCGTCGGCCGCGGTTACTGGTCGCCGAAATGAATAACGGTACGAATTGATTTACCTTCGTGCATCAGGTCAAACGCTTCGTTGATCTGATCCAGCGGCAGGCGATGGGTGATAAACGGATCGAGACGAATTTTGCCCGCCATCGCGTCTTCAACCATGCCCGGCAGCTGGGTGCGCCCCTTCACGCCGCCGAATGCGGAACCGCGCCATACGCGACCGGTTACCAGCTGGAACGGCCGGGTTTTAATCTCCTGGCCCGCACCGGCCACGCCGATAATCACGCTCTCGCCCCAGCCTTTATGGCAGCACTCCAGCGCCGAACGCATGACGTTGACGTTGCCGATACACTCAAAGCTGAAGTCCACGCCGCCGTCGGTCAGCTCAACGATGACGTCCTGTACCGGCTTTTCGTAATCACGCGGATTGACAAAGTCGGTCGCGCCCATCTCTTTGGCGAGGGTGAACTTATCCGGATTGGTATCGACCGCCAGAATGCGCCCGGCTTTCGCCTGTACCGCGCCCTGAATCACCGCCAGACCGATTCCACCGAGGCCAAATACCGCCACCGTATCGCCCTCTTTCACCTTCGCGGTGTTGTGAACGGCGCCGATCCCGGTGGTCACGCCGCAGCCCAGCAGGCAGACTTTCTCCAGCGGCGCCTGAGGGTTAACTTTCGCCAGCGAAATCTCCGCGCACACGGTGTATTCGCTGAAGGTGCTGGTGCCCATATAGTGATAAATCGGCTCGCCGTTGTAGGAGAAACGGGTGGTGCCATCCGGCATCAGGCCTTTGCCCTGGGTGGCGCGAACCGCCTGGCAAAGGTTGGTTTTGCCGGATTTACAGAATTTGCACTCGCCGCACTCGGCGGTGTACAGCGGAATAACGTGATCGCCCGGCTGCAGGCTGGTCACCCCTTCGCCGACTTCAACAACAATGCCACCGCCTTCATGCCCCAGCACCGCCGGGAACACGCCTTCCGGATCGTCGCCGGAAAGGGTAAAGGCATCGGTATGGCAGACGCCGGTGTGGGTGATTTTGACCAGCACTTCGCCTTTTTTCGGCGGCGCGACGTCAATCTCAACGATCTTCAGCGGCTGGCCCGGGCCAAACGCGACTGCTGCACGTGATTTCATAAGGGTCTCTTCCTTCGTCGTGATTTATTTTAAGTAGGATCGTAGCAGATGGCCGACTTCCGCCATTCTTATCGCTCTCTGGTCGGGGGTGGTTTCGCCGCTTACCAGCTCATCCTGGAGATGAATTTCCACCATCTCCCCCATCAAACCATTGGTTGCGCCGCGAATTGAGGCGATCTGCTGCAGGATTGTCATACAGGACTCGCCGGACTCCAGCGCGCGCTCAAGCGCCTCGACCTGCCCGCGAATACGGCGCACGCGGCTCAGCGCGCGTTTTTTGTCTTCAGGTGAATGTGGCACGGTGACGCCCTCCATATCATATAGGGGGGTATACTATATTTAATTACGCAATCTGGCAAATTGAAACGCCGCTTTAACCGTAGCACAGCGGCGCCGTTTTAGGCTCAGTTCAGCTCCAGCGCCATGTCCACGCAGCGCAAATCGGCGTTAGCCAGCTTTGATGGCAGCCATTTTTCACCGAGCGCGACAAAGCCGTGGCGCAGATAGAAACCGGCGGCGTTGGGCGTGGCTTCCAGCGTGATCCGCGTCAGCCCCCGACGGCGCGCTTCGGCGATTATCGCCGTCACGATTAGCCCGGCGTAACCCTTACCGAAGCACTCCGGGCGGGTAAAAATCGCCTCCACGCTGCCGGCGCGCAGATCGAGATAGCCGGTGGCGGCCGTTCGCCCGCCCTCCTCTTCAACCACGTAAAAGGGGTTGTCGCGCACCGCATGACGATAGCCTTCCGGCATCATGTCCGGCGTCCAGGCCCGCAGAACCTCAGCCTCATAGCTTTCACAACAGCCGTGGCGTATCGCCTGATTGCGGATCTCCCATAGCGCCGGCGCTTCGTCCGGCGCGGCAAGTCTGACTCTCATCTTCATTCCCCTTTTCCCGTGGATGCCATCAGATGTATCACAGTCTGCGGCAAAAGAGATAAAAAAACCCCGCACGAGGCGGGGTCTGAAGGTAGAGAACCACCGGGCGCTAGCGCCTGCGCGGCATCATGCGCAGCAGCGTATTGTCTTTCCACAGATAGTGATGCATCAGCGCCGCCAGCGCATGGAGGCCAACGACGAAGTAGCCGGTATTCGCCAGCAGGCTATGTACGCCCTTCAGCGTGTCCACCAGCTCAAAATTACTTTGCGCCGCATAGGGCATCGTCAGGCCAAACGCATACCACGGGTTGCCGCGGTTATACATCATGACCATGCCGACGATCGGCAAGGCGATAAACAGCAGGTAGATAACCAGATGCCCGAGGTGCGCGAAGCCGGTCATCATCGGCGATGGCTTCGGCACAATCGGCGGCGCGGGCGACTTCAGGCGTACCAGCAGGCGCACTACCATCAGTACGCAGATGGAAATGCCGCAGGAGACATGGATCATATTAATCAACGGCCGGTCGCTGCGGGGGAAAAAGCCCCGCAGCTCCATGGCGGCATAGGCGCCAACCACTAATAAAAATACCAGCCAGTGGATGCCTATCTGCAGGCCGGAGTATTTATCGCGCATGGGAAAAAACCCTTAACAAAACTGTGATGTCGACAACATAACGACCTTTTATTAAAAATTCATTAACTTTTACGTACTTATAAGAAACAATCGCGGGGAATCATTCGTTGATTGGCAATACAAGGAGTTAGGTTGCGCAGCCAACGGGCAATAGCGCACGTTTACGGCCTTTTTAATGCCCCAAAACGCCCTCAGGTCCTTTCCCCCAAAAACTCCCTAAAATACGGCGTGTTTTCTCCATTAAATTGACAGGTTCCAGGCAGGTTTTATGTTTGAACACAACGCTTCCCTCGAAGTGAAACTACTATATTTCTCTATCATCAGGCATGAACATATTGCGCAACTCTTATAGTCAGCATATTCCCTACACTTAAGGCGCATTCACATTTTACTGCGGGGGAATCATGTGTGGACGTTTTGCTCAATCACAAACCCAAGAAGAATACCTGGCTTATCTGGCCGAAGAAGCCGATTCGAAGCCAGGTTGAGTGAATGGCGTAGCCGCTGCCGTTTCGAGTATCCGGCAGTTAGCATCAAACTGACATGCCCCGGTTTGGTTAAAAGTTTCTAACAGGTTCACTGCGAGTTCTCGTCACAGTCATCATGCTGTCATTATCGTCAGAATAACTTAGGCCAGGATTAATCCGCCGCTTGCGAATCGTCATGTTTATCATCGCCCGCGATCTGCTGCGGTAAACCGGCCAACAGCTCATCAACGACGACGCGGATCTTCTGCGGCACCCACGCGGCTTCCGGCCAGACGGCGCTGATGGCAAAGCGAACGCTGACACTGTCGGGTAAAATCCGCCGTAGCGCTCCCCGCGCAATCTCTTCGCCGACCAGCCAATCAGGCAGCCAGGCGATCCCCAGTCCGCTTTTGGCCGCAGCGGCAATCGCGGCGAAATCATCCATCGCCGTGCTGACCGACGGGCGAAAATCGACCGTCGTTCCCTGCGCATCGCGTAGACGCCATTTTTGCATCTGCCCGCCGTAAAGATAACCGACGGCCACATGTTCATGCAGTTCCGCCAGCGACTGCGGAGCGGAGCGGTTCTGGAGATACGACGGTGACGCGCACAGCGTCATACCGTGCTGGCCCAAGCGCCGGGCTTTGAGAAAGGAGGAATCGGTCAGGGTGCCGATACGTATCGCCAGATCGAATCCCTCTTCAAACAGGTTCACCTGCCGGTCGTTAAACGACAGCTCTAACTTAAGCTGCGGATAGCGTTGGCTAAGAGAAAACAAGATGGGCGCCACGCAGCGCTGGCCAAACAGTACCGGCAGGCTGACCCGCAGCCGCCCCTGAACCTGGGTTTTACCGCGTTGGATTTCATCTTCCGCATCGCGCAGGTTATCCAGCGCCTGACGGGACTGCTGATAAAACCGCTCTCCCTCTTCGGTCAGCGTCTGCCGACGGGTGGTTCGCTGAAATAATGCCACGCCGAGTCGCTCTTCCAGCCGGGAGATGGTCTTGCCGACGGCGGAGCGCGTCAGGTGCAGTTTCCCGGCAGCCTGCGCAAAGTTGCCGCTTTCAACCACGGCAACAAATACCGGAATCGCGTTCAAATCACTGCGCATCGATTGGTTCCCTTATGGATACAATTAAGGAAAATAATGTCACTACTGGTGAAAAAAAGACAGTGTTAACCTGCACTCCATATCGTTAATAAGGAGTCCACCATGAGTCACGTCTTAATTTTGAAATCCAGTATCAACGGCATTGCGTCGCTGACTAACCAGCTGATTGATGAATACATGCAGACCCGCCGCGAGGCTGGCCACCAGGACACCATCGTCGAGCACGACCTGGCCGCCCTGGCGCTGCCTAAACTCGACGGCGCGCTGTTCGCCGCTCTGCGCGGTGCTGAGGATCCGCGTCCGGCAATCCAGCAAGCGATCGCGACCTCTGATTCACTGATCGGCGAGTTAAAGGCCAGCGATCTGCTGGTGATTGGCGCGCCGATGTATAACCTCAACGTGCCTACGGACCTCAAAAACTGGTTCGATCTGGTGGCGCGGGCGCGGGAAACCTTCCGCTATACCGAAACCTGGCCACAGGGGTTAGTCGAAGGGGTTCGCGCGGTGGTGATTAGCTCGCGCGGCGGCATTCACGAGGGTCATCCCAGCGATGCGGTTACGCCGTACCTGCGAGCCGTGCTGGGGTTAATGGGCATCAGCGACGTTGAATTTATCTATGCCGAAGGCATGGATATTCGCCCGCACGGCCGCGATGCCGGTATTGCCCGCGCCCGCCAGCACATTGCCCTTACCGCCGGGCGAGCCTGATCGTCATTTGCTTGCGGCTGGACTGGTAAAAGCGACGCCATTGCTTTAGACCTGTCTAAATCTGGTAATGACTAAAAGAATATGACCATAGAGCAACACCTGCAGGTCAGCGCCAAGGAAGTCGCTGTCCTGCTCAAATCGATAAGCAACCTCCTCAGTCAGCATTTTTCCTTACTTAAGACTTACCCCCAATTTAATGCGGGATCATCATGTGCGGACCTATTGTTCAATCACAACCACGAGAAGAGTGCCCGCCTATCTGGTCGATGGATCCGATAGAGGTATCGTCTTTCACTCGAGGCTAATCGGACGTTAAGCCATCGCACCAGACACTAAAGTCTTGCTACTGAGTGAAGGCAACGGACAGCTGCGCCTCGGTCTTGTTCATTAAGACCAGGCGCCAGGGGAAAATGGGCGGGTCGTCAAAATGCTCTGCCGGTATGACTGATAATATTCTTAGTCTAAGAATTTAATATCTTGAATTAAAGAAAAAGCCTCGCATAAGCGAGGCTGGCAATAATGAGGTATGCTTTATTATCTATCATGTGATGTAATTCAGGCATCACTGATTAAAATGACAACACCCTACCATGTAACCATTGCTCTTTTCCATACAACCCTTCCCTTTCTTACTTCCTTTAAATACAACACCCTATGAGTCATAAAAAACAAAGCAACAGAAAATACAATTATTACAAAATAAAAAACCATCCCCAGTGATAATAAAAAAATCCCAGGCAATGCTACCAGCATTATCAAAGAAGATATATACGTAGATGTTAATGTTATTTTTCTTCGTACCGCTCCAGGAACATATCCGACGATCTGGAAAGCGTTGCAATTATGGCAGCGATCTTCACTAATTAAATCACTATCGCAAAATGGACATTTTTTATCATTCTTCATGACATATATTAACACTCAATATAGTAGTAATAACTCTCCCATAGCCTGCCTTGACATGCGATATCACAGACCGAGAAAACCTTCTTCTTTTGTTCTGTCGTTTCTACTCCTTCGACTATTACGAAATCACTATGAGCTTTTATCTCACTTAGTTTTTCCGGGAGATTAAATTCATTTTCAATATCCCAAAAATAGTCCTTATCAATTTTAACACATCCGAATCTAAAAAATTCCAGCAATTTCATACTTGTAAACCCGCGGCCAAAATCATCCAACCAGACTGGACACAACATGGAAAGCGAATTTATTTCTGGCATACAACTATAACTCTTGAACTCATGGAACTCTTCATTAATCTCAACGGTAATGTTGCTATGTTTTTTTATGTAATCACTCACATATCTGTCATGCAGTATATGATCGCTAATTAGGCCATCAACGTTTATTGAAATTGGTTTCCCTCCAGTGCGAGAGGTATCCAGAGCAGGGATTAGCAATAGCTGTTTATTAAAAACATCTATCCTTTCCCGTTCGTTTAACTCACAGAAAAGAAATGCTGTTTCATTATTTTTAAGGATATTCCTCGTTAATATTTCCCATGAATGAATGGAACCATCACTTTTGATCGATGGTTCTAAAACAAAACTGTAGCATTCAATTCCCTCACTATTCTTAATCATTAACGTAACACCAGAGTAGGAATAATCCTAATCATTGCATAAATAAAAATTAAAAAGAAATAGTTTAAAATGATCGATAAAGATCATTTGATAGTTAAAACCTATCACAAGGTAAGTATCGATCGATTATACAAATTGATTTACCGATTACCGAGAAAAAAAAGATAGCATAAATTACATTTAATCAATAAATATCAGTAAGTTACATGATTTATTTTTAATGCGTAAAACTGAACGAGTCTCACGTCCCGATATGCGTTTAATCAAGATAACCTTGTGGCTTTGTCCTTTTTTATTTCTATTACTTCAGTTTTCATTGTTGCAATATTAGATATTAAAATATTTTTACTTATATTTAATTGTTATTTAAAACACCACACCGAATTTTATTTTGGCTTTTTATTAAAATACCATCATCGCCAGCAATCCAGTTAATTATTTCATTTAAGACACAGAGAACCAGGGACGCAAAACACCTTTCCCGTCGGTAATTGTATATTTTATCTTATGCTTAACTGCCCGATTCATCATTGCTATAAGTGGTCATTCCTATTGTTGACAACACCCCCTATCTCAATCAGTCCCTACAAGAATACCCCACACGCATTCTCTTGCTGTGGTAGATATACGCAACGGTAACGCATCACTAGTTTCATAACCGGAGACATTATTGATACATTTCAAACTCTCGATATCCATATTAAACTGCCTGACTCCAGATTAATTCATCCGGAGCCTCAGAAAAGGTGAAAGTCCAGGGTTTGTGGTGATGGAGTTTAGTCCAGGACATCGTTCATACTAACGGCATAGCATATCTGCGCGGTCTTCAATTGAGCTACCAGAAAGATTAATTGTCATTGCAAATGTGCGCGCAAAAGCCCCCTCAATAATTAATTTCAACTCTCCACCATGTGCTTGCACAATTTGTCGCGAGACATACAGACCAAGACCGGTTCCACGCAAATTACTTTTCTGTGTATCAACTCTATAATAACGCTCAAAAACATGCTCAACGTACTGCGCGGGGATTCCAGGTCCCTCATCACTAAAAAATAACTCAAGCATGTCATCTTTCAGGAATATAGCAATCTCAATCTTACCATGAGGAGTGTACTTAACCGAATTATCGAGAATGTTTGCGATTGCGATACAAAGCAACCCTTCATCCAAACATATCTCTGGTGAATTGTCATCCAGAGTTACCCTTTGTCCATTAAAAGTAATTTCCATATGATGGTTCTCAGAAAGGTCCACAACAATAGCAGCCGTTTTTATCATTCTAAATAATGGCACTTTACTGCTTTCGATGCTTAGACTAGCGGAAGATAGTCTGGCATCAGCCAAACAATTGTCTGTTAATTGTACTAGTCGGGTTGCTGCCCGGTGAATGCGATCGAGGCGAGGCTGCTGCATTGTAAAATTAGTACAAAGACGCAGATTATCAAGTGCGGCCATAATTACCGCAAGTGGTGTTCGGAATTCATGCGCGACCATCCCCATAAATTGGCGTTGATTAAAACTAGCTTCGCGCTCACTGCGTAACTCTCGAGCCAACTCTTTTTTTTGCTCTAGCTCAAGATTTTCTGCCCTTACCCGCAAACAGGCCAAAATAAGCACGGTAAAAGCGTGTATCACTAATGTGTATTGCCACGCATTGAGAATATAATTATTGAAAGAAATAAAACCATTTAAAGATAATAAAATAAAAACCACAATAAGAACATAAATTGGTGGCATCAAGCCTATAACAAATGACAAAAGATTTACATTTTCTCGCTGCCACAACATCCATGATGTTATAATCAATACTGGAGAAACAATAACAAACATCACTGTCTCCAACTGCATCGCCATACCATATAAATCAAGCGGGACACTCAACTGTAGCAACAAAATCACGCTTATTATAAAAATCAAAAAACGGTATAACCTATACATATGTTTTTTTAGGTTGAAAATTTCACAATGCAACCATAAAGCGGTAGCATATCCTAACAAAGATAGGGAGCTAATCATGTAATCTTGTATTGGCAGAACAGTGGAGCCAAACACCCACGCAGGGAATCCATGTAAAGCTGCAACCAAAAGATAATTCAATGAAAAAAGGCATACCCCCCATAGTAGACGGCGGCGTAACATTATCGCAAGCCATAATGCAACTCCGCTGACCACCAGACCGACACCGAAATAAAAACTCCAGAATGCCGTATCCTGTGTTGAATTCGCTAAAAATTCTTTTGCCGATGACAGAGATGCCAGAAAAAGCAGAGTACTGGTACTGTGCATTTTAAATACTACCTCATAACCGACTACCGGTGGCGGCAGAATCAAAACACTTTCTCTATACTTGATGTCGCTATTTTTCTCAGTAGAACGATCGCCAAACTCTTTAGTAATCCAATGAGGGTCATCGGAGACAGGACGGTAATATATTGTCAAATAATCAATAAATGATGGTCCTAGTTTTAACCATAGCTTATCTCCTGAAAATGAAGATGCTGGTAAATAAACCTTCATCCAGTATGTGTTTGATGAAAAACCAAATGATGGTATTTGGTGATATGTCTTTAACTCTTGTTGTGGAAGCATCAAAAATGACTCTAACGTCATACCGCCACTTTTATCAGCATACCATTGAATACTGATATCAGGACCAAGATTTAAAACGCGCGCAATAGCATTATTTCCGCCGTAAATAAAAACACTGCAAAATGCCAACAAAATAGTCCTAAGCCATTTTTTCCAGATATTCATATAAAACACTTTGATAGCCGTTATCAGAAAACTTACAATTCATCATTCCATTATCATTTATGAACTCACTATCTACGACCCACACTTATTAATAATAAGTAAAACATTTAATGAATTAACACTTTAGCCCCCTAAAATAGATCACCGCATTACATTCAAGCCCATCAATTTATTAGTCATAATCGTTCATACCGTACGTCATTAATAATATAAGTAAATTATTTTTTCTTTATTTTATCAGTATTGCGAATTGCCATATGATGTTCCCGGACAATCGATGACTTACGACCACCACCCACCTTATTTATTTTCAGGCAAAGAGAAATAATAATCAGGCATAAAACAAAACCAAAGAAAACAGCAAGAATTAAATTCACTAACATGTAACTTCTCTCTCCAGAAGAACAAAGAACATTGATATTTAATTTTGTAATATCATTAGCTCCCTTTAGAATACCCTTATTGTAAGAATTTTCTCAATCCCGTATCAGTCTCATTTCTCTCATTTCTCTCATTTCTCTCAAAAAACTCGCAAAACTTCTAACAGGAAAAGAAAACCCACAAACGCATTTTAAAATCAATTAGTTATTGACGTACGGCGATAGCTCAGAGCATGTTTCAAATCATCATGTCGAATATTTTGGATGTTGGCTATGACTCACCTAATAACTTCAGCATCATTCTGTGATTCTTCTTCCACTATTTTGCCAGCAACCCTCACGAAAATCCTGACCAACTAATCAACACCTCGCCATGAAGGAACGTGATACGACTTTGCACAGAGTGGCCTACCCCGCATGATGATCGCCGGAGGCTGCCAACGGCACCCTGCTGAGGGTTATGACGAGAAACTACAGGCATCGCGGATCAACGGTTGCCCATCGAGGAGATAGTTTATCTTTGTACTCTCCGGCTACAGCCTTTACGGTACGCTCGTTGAGGACGGCGGCATACGCCGATAACATGCTCAACCATTGACGCTGCCTATGCCAGTGCGTGATGGCAGTGCTTATTGCGATAAAAACATGGAGAGGATTGCGCGAAGATAGAACGGAGCAATGAACTGCAAAAACTCGAAGGTTGCGACCAACAGGACGGCATCCACTGATAACAGGCCCCCATCAAGCCGAGGGGCTAGTACGACGATGGGTAGGGAGATCATTTTGGGTGGCAATAGTCATCGATAGAGTAAGCGAGTATCTCAACTCTGCGTATGCTGTTACTGACCTGTAAGCTATAAATATTGGGTCGTGAACTTACCGGGAGTTTACTATTGCCGTGCTGGACGTAGCCGCACCATCAGACTGAATATTTGAAGCAGAATTCCAGTCTTTGCCCATAAGAGCACCGTCAGACTCGCCCGAGGACGAAGAGCCAACGTCTTCCCCCTCAGGCGGCGGGATCGAACCAGCAATGGCTTCATCCGCGCCTGCTCCGTCAGGTACAATGCTTGTCCACTTTCCATTATTCGAGTAAGTATCCTCTCCACTTACCTCATTTGGCATGCTGTCAGATGTTGTCCCGTCGTCATTAATGCAGAACTGCCCCCCGAGGTTGTTAGGCTCGCAATCTGCCGCATAGGTGAACGTAGTCAATGACATAAGTGTAAATACGGACAACAGTATTTTTTTAAATCTCATATGTACCCGATGTATTAGCAATGAGCGTATGCTAACTATATTATTTTCTCTCATAAATCGTAGTTAATATGTGTGAGTCTTTGTAATCATGTTATGAACTTGTTGTTGAGGACTAAAACCGCCGTCTTCGGATTTACTGCCTGTTAAAACCGAATTTTCGTCGCATGGAAAACAGCGTCTGCCGCTGCGTAACCCGGCGCCACTGGCTACGTCGGAAGAGTTAAACCAGAGCGGGTCAATTAGTGGGGTTTAGGAATATCCAATCGGTTTTGGGCTAATAGCAAACAAACAATGTCCCCAGGTAACAATAAACCTGCCTGGGTACCACTCCGCTCTCAGCCCCAGCGCATTGATGTATAAGCTGAGGTAAATCTTAAATCCTTTATCGGGCGGGAGTTTTAATATTTCGGCCATAGCTTAAATGGTAAAATTCGCGCCGGTTGTAGACCCCCTATGACCAAGGTCCGCCCTTGTGCTCTTGCACAGGGATCCCGGGCGGACCACCTCATCACGCCCCAGCATCGAACCGGCATGCCGTACGAAATGCAACCGGGACGGTCAACCTGCGCCGTCACATGCGAAGCGCAACAAATAGCGGCCCCTGGCCTGTGTCAACCCAATAATCTGGCAGTTGCCCGCCGCGCTTTTAATCCGCATGGTTGTGTTCTGGAAAATCAAAGGATGATGACGGTGTTCAACAATCTAAGCGTTTTAAGAGCCTGGCTCTATTTTTCATCGATTTTTACCTGCCTGGCGCTGGGCGACATCATTGGAGAGCATTTTTTTGACGGCTCCAGAATTCCATGGTTCATCGCGCTGGCAGCATCATGCGTTATCAACTGGAACCTGTCGGCCCATATTAAGAAGCTCAGCCGCCCTGCTTAACCGCATCGTACCCGGCACGCCATCGGTACTTGTCGAGTAGCAGCAACGTGAGGGAAACGTTGCCGCAGGCTGGCTGCACGTCGTTGCCAGCGAAAATCGATTAATCCGCATGCGGTAGCGCGGTCAGCGCCACGTTAACCGCCGCCAGCAGTCGCGATTGCGCAACGCCATCGCGAGCCTGAACCGACAGGCCGTGCAAAAAGGCGGCGAAATAATAACCCAGGCCGTCAGCGGCGGTCGTGGCTGGCAGCGCGCCGCTCTGCACCCC
>NZ_JAQGFU010000092.1:0-18238 GCF_030078455.1 Klebsiella sp. Ech2A
GCGCAGCACCGATTTCCGTGCGGGACCGCGGGGATTGTTAAGGGGAAGACGGTTATCTTCCCCTTAACCCGGTCACCAGGCAGCGAGGCCGCATGTTCTGCCAGACGTCCGGTGAACGGAACGCCTCCTGACTGACAAACATCCGCATCAGCCACGGACGCAAAAAAGCCCGCTCTAAGAGCGGGCTTTTAAATTTGGTCGGTGATAGAGGATGACTTCGCCACTGCGTGGCTCGCCCTGCGGGCCGTTGCTAAAGCAACGTTCTCTCGCTGCGCTCGAGTCGAACCTCTGCCCCCGGAGGTTCTCATCCTCATCGGGCCACGGACGTAAAAAAGCCCGCTCTAAGAGCGGGCTTTTCAATTTGGTCGGTGATAGAGGATTCGAACCTCCGACCCCTTCGTCCCGAACGAAGTGCGCTACCAGGCTGCGCCAATCACCGAATGCGGGCGCATCTTACTGCTGAGACCCACACCCGTCAATGCCTTATTATGAAAAAATCACTCAAGCGGCGAGAAACTCATCACTCTTGCGGCTCCTGCACGGCTTTGCTCGCACCGGGCACACGGCACCAGTTGTTATTCTCATTAATCCCGCCGTCCGGCGAGGTGTAGCCGAGACAGCCCATAATGGTATCGTACAGCTCAACGTGACGACGCGGAACCTTCATCGCCGCCTGCTGCTTGAGCCGGGCAAAAGAAGCCGCATGGTCGGGCGCCTCCAGATACTTATCCGACATCCACACCATCATCGGCACGCGGAACTGCTCCGGCGGCGCCATCTTGCGCGGCGTCCCGTGCAGGTGCTCGTGCTCGTTGATCGACTCACCGTGATCGGCGGCATAGAAGACAATCGCTTTCTTATCGCGCAGCTGATCCAGCACGCTAACAATAAAGTGGTCGACATAGCTCACGCTGTTATCGTAGGAGTTAATCAGCTCTGCTTTCGAACATTTGCTGTCCACGCCAACGCACTCCGGCTTCCACTGGGCGAAGCTGCGCGGGTAGCGCTGGGTATAGTTAAAGTGCGAACCCTTGGTATGCAGAATAATCAGGTGCTTGCCGCGGGTGTTCTTCACCATCGAGCGCTTCACCTCATCGATAAGCAGCATGTCATCAACGCTCTTACCGCGGTTACGCGGCTCGGCGCCAATCTGCTCGCGATAGGCAATGGTGTTCGCCATCGTATTGCTGTAGAACCACATCTCGCTCTGCATGGCGTAGAGATCGCCGGTGAAGCCCAGCTGGTGCAGAACGGAAAACACGTTTTGCTCTTTCAGCGTGCGCTGGGGGTTATCTTCCGCCCCGCCTTCGCGAACGAACATGCAGCGCAACGAGAGCTTGGTCGCGGTATCGCAGGAGTAGCCGCGGAAGGCCACGAGATTTTTCTCCTCGGCCAGCTTCGGCGTGGTGTTGCGGCTGTAGCCCAGAATCCCCATGTGATCCCAGCGGGTCGTCTCGCCGATGATAAACACCACGTAAGTATCATCCAGCCCCTGCGGCGCAACGTAGGTGAATTTCTTCGCCGGGTTAATCAGGGAGCCGTTATCGGAGGACTCATCGACCTGCGCCCAGGCGTACAGCCCCAGCGAGGAGAGCCAGTTCGAGGGCAGATAAGAGTTAGCAATCACCCCGCCGTAGCTCGGCATATCCACTTCTGAATTTCGCTCAACGTTCTTCTGGCGAACCTCAAGCAGACGAATCGGTCCCCAGACCATCAGCCCGGCCAGCAGCACAATGGCAATATTCTTCACCCGCTGGCCCGGCGTGCGGATCTGCCGCAGCAGAGTGTCCCGGCAGCGGTTATTCCAGATAAACAGCAGCGGCGGCGCGCTAACCAGCACCAGCCAAAGAATCAAATGCCAGCCGATCACTTCCTGGGAAAGATCGATATCCGTGGTCATCACCGAGGCAATAATACCGTAGCCAATAACCACGTTGAGGAAGGTCATATAGTAGCTGGCGGCGGCGGAGACCAGCACCACCAGCGTGGCTAATATTCGCCATAACCGCCGTCCCGTCAGCGACAGAATACGCAGCAGGAAGAAGGTCACCAGCACGGTCGCAACCAGTTCCACAAGCCCGGAAAGTCCTTTCCAGAAGGTAAATTCCTGAGCATAACCGTCGAAGCGACGGATAAAAACGGCAACGTTCATAAACCAGCCGATGTACAGCGCCAGCCATATACTGAGCGTCTGCTGCGTCATCGTTCTAATATATTTCATGCAAGAAAACCTGGAAAAAGATGAGATACAACCCCCTCACTTACGCGATATAAGCAAGCAGGTTAATAGAGTGCGTTAAGGTTGGTTATGAGAAACCTCTACAAAGCGCGGTAAGTAGACCACAGAGGAAGGGAAAAGTATCAGGAGGGAATGTGATCCAACCAAATATTTACAAAATATCTGGTCGGATTGGCATTATTAGCTTAGTGAATTGATGGCCCGTCGCCGTCAGGCGTGTGCAGCGCGATAAACTTCGTTTTTTGGCTGGCGGATCGTAGTGGAAAGCGCCAGCGAAAGAATCAGCAGCGCGAAGATCACGCAGAAGGTGACGTAGAATCCGCCGAACAGGGACGCAATCAGCGACCCGCAGATGCTGCCGATACCGAAGCCCAGATAAATCACTCCGTAGTTTTTCGCCAGATTGTTCAGGCCGAAGAATTCGCTGATCAGGGACGGGAACACGGTGATCGTACCGCCGAAGTTAAAGGCCACGCAGGCAATCGCGGCAAAGAAGGTCACCGCATTCAGCGGGGCGAACAGCAGCGCCGCCATGCCGACCAGCGAAACAACCTGACCGATAGTGATAACGCGGATGCGGGAAATTTTATCCGACAGGATCCCTAGCACCAGGCGTCCGCTCAGGTTAGCGATAGAGATAATGGTCACCGCATTCGCCGCCGTCGCCACGTCCAGGTGCACCATCCCCTGCGCAATATCCTTCGCCACGCCGATAACGTACAGGCCGCTCATGCAGGCGGTCAGGAACATCACCGCGAGCATCCAGTACTGCGGTTTACGCATCGACTGCGCCAGCGTGAAGTCATTCTCCACCACTCCATTGCGGGTAGTGGCGGTGTGGTTCGGCGCATCTTTCATCAGCGTGGCGCCAAAAACAATCATCACCAGCACAATCGCGCCCCAGATGATAAAGGTCTTCTCCAGCCCGACGGTGGCCAGCAGATGGCTATCAATAAATTTAAACCCGAGGCTGCCGAGGCCGTAGGCGCCGATGGAGAAGGCGGAAATCAGCCCTTTACGCTCGGGGAACCACTTCACGCAGTTGGAGAGCGTCAGCAGATAGCCGGCGCCGTCGGCCAGGCCCACCAGCAGACCGGCGCTCAGCCACAGCATCATCAGGCTGTTGGCGTGGGCGGTGAGGAAAAAGCCGAGCCCGAGCAGCACGCCGGACGCCATCGTCACGCGTTTTACGCCAAAGCGTTCCTGCAGCTTACCGGCGACGGAGGAAGACAGCGCCAGGCCAAGGCTCAGCAGGCCAAAGGAGAACGCCACCTGGCTTACCGGCTCGTCCAGCTTGGCGGAAAGAGAACTATTGAACAAACTCCAGGTATAAACCGATCCCAGCGCGAACTGCGTCACGATCGTGCCGAACAGCGTGAGCCAGCGGGTATATTGAGTAGTGGTAGCGTTCATGGCAGATGTCCTGAAAGATTAACTGCCGCCACAATAGCGAAGTCCCCAGAAGCCCAGGGGAGAAAAGGCATGAAATGCCGTCAGCAGGGAATGAAATGCATAAATGCCGGAATGAATGACATGGCGCAACGGGCGCGCGCTCGACGGCAGGGAATAAGTTAGTGCCTGCTATCTCACCACGCCGCGCCAGTTCTGTGATCGCAACGTTAAAAAGTGGTGCCAAACATGCTACATATGGACGACATAATTCACATTACAGAAGCAAAATAGCCACAGCGTATCCGAGCGGCGCGCCCGGCGATCTTATGCCAGCGGCGGGCGCGCAGATCGCCGGAAACCGTCAGGAAAGAGGGACTAAAAATTGGCGCTGACCCCCATCAGGTACTGATAGTTTGCCCCGGTCGGCAGGTTATCCGCCTGCGAGAGCGCCGCCCATGCCGCGAGGTGCGAATTGAGCGACATATCCGCCCCGAAGGTGACATCCCGCCAGCCGCCGTCCTGGGTACGGGTTGGCCAGGGCAGCTCTGAAGAAAGCGCCTGGTTATAGCTCACCTGCGCCCAGGGATGAATACCCCACAGCTGCTGATAATCCAAGCGCCAGCCGAGCGTATTCACGTAGCTGCTTTCCGCCGTGCGGCGAACGGGAGGCGGCTGTAGATCGCTGCGCAGGCTTGCCACCGGCCCTGAAGTCACGCCGTTGGCTAAGGTAAAGTTCCAGCCCACGCTCATGCCGTGGACGGTATCCGGCGGCGCCAGCGCCTGGTTAAGGGCGAATCCGGCGGCCTCGCCGGTTGAATTGATGCGCTCAGCCAGAATGTCCTCATAGCGCGGTTGGTGATCGCTATCCCACGTATAGCGTTCGGGTGTATTACTTTTTGTATCGATAGCGATATATTCCTGTTGCCAGGCGTTCACCCCACTGACGCACGATACCCACACGGATACGCACGCCGGGAGGAAGTATCCCCACAAGCCATTGCATTTCTTTATTATCATTAAAGCGACTCCATAAAGAGCCAAACCGGAAGTATTGCTGTGTTTTTTATGGGATCTGATACCCCTGTATTTGGGAGTGGTATCCCTGTATTAACTATTATCTTTATCTTTCAGCCGTCAAGGTGAACGCGTAAGTTTTATTGCTAAGGGAGAAAGACATGCAGCGTTGCGGATGGGTTAGCCAGGACCCTCTCTATATTCAGTATCACGATAGCGAATGGGGCGTAGAGCAAAGAGACGCCGGGAAGCTGTTCGAAATGATCTGCCTCGAGGGCCAGCAGGCAGGGCTTTCATGGATTACGGTGCTAAAAAAACGTGAGAACTATCGCCGGGCGTTTCACCAGTTCGACCCGGTTCGCGTCGCCGCGATGGACGAGGCCGACGTCGAGCGTCTGCTGCTGGACGCCGGTATTATTCGCCATCGCGGAAAAATTCAGGCCATTATCGGCAACGCGCGGGCCTTTCTGGCGCTGGAAGAAAAGGGCGACTCCTTCAGCGATTTTGTCTGGTCCTTTGTCGATAACCACCCGCAGATATCGCACGCCGCTACGCTGGCGGAAATCCCAACGACAACCCCCGCCTCCGACGCGCTGTCGAAGGCGCTGAAAAAACTCGGCTTCAAGTTTGTCGGTTCGACTATCTGCTACTCCTTTATGCAGGCCTGCGGGCTGGTGAACGATCACGTCACGGGCTGCTTCTGTTACCCCGGAGGTGCGGATGATCCGCAAGTGGGAAACTAAAGAGATCGGCCCGCTGCTCGCGCTATGGCTGGAAAGCACGATTCACGCGCATCCGTTTATCAAAGAGGCCTACTGGCATGAAAGCGTCGCGGTCGTGCGCGACGTTTACCTTCCCGCCGCCAGTACCTGGGTGTGGGAGGAGGACGGTGAGATAAAAGGCTTTATCAGCGTGCTGGAGTCACGCTTTGTCGGCGCGCTTTTCGTCGCCCCGACGGCGCTGCGCCGGGGGATCGGCCGCGCGCTGGTGGACGAGGTCAAGCGGCACTATGCCTGGCTGAGCCTCGAGGTGTACCAAAAAAACCTACAGGCGGTGAATTTCTACCATGCGCAGGGCTTCCGGATAGAAGACTGCGCATGGCAGGACGATACCCTGCAGCCGACGTGGATTATGCGTTGGCCGGTGGATCAAACGCCGTTAACGTAAGCGCCGGGCCGGCGTATTTCTCCAGCCACGCCAGCGCCGTGTTGCCGGCGCAGCCGTTACCGAGGCGCGAAGTCGGAATATCTTTGGTCAACACGTTCACCGCGCCATTTTTACAGATCCCCGCCTGCGGGTCGATATCAGGCCAGGCGCCCTCGTGCAGGCAGATAACCCCGGGGCGGATCCCCTCCGTCACCACCGCGCCGGCGAGAACCTGGCCGCGCGAATTCCATACCCGCACCAGATCGCCGTCGGCAATCTGCCGCGCCTCGGCATCCAGCGGGTGAATGGTTAACGGCTCGCGGCCGGCAACCGCGTACTGCTCGCGCAGGGCCGTGTGATTCAGCTGGCTGTGCAGGCGATGGGCCGGATGGGCGGAGAGCACCTGCAGCTGGCCCGACTGCGCGTTGCCGTGCCATTCGTCCGGCGCCAGCCACATCGGGTGCGGCGGGCAGTCGGGATAGGCAAAACCGGCAATCGTCGGCGAGTGGATCTCAATTTTTCCGCTCGCCGTTTTCAGCGGATTAGCCTGCGGATCGGCGCGGAAGGCGGCAAAGCGGGCGAAGCGGGCGTTGTCGGGGTTTTCCGGCATCTCAATCAGCTGATTATCCTGCCAGAACTGCTCGAACGGCGGCAGCGTAATCTGCTGGCTCGCGCCGCGCTGGGCCGCGGTGCGGTAGAAGCTTTCCAGCCACTGGATATCGCTTTTCCCCTCGGTAAAGCGCGCCCGCCCGCCCTCTTCCCAGCGCTCGCTGAGATCGGCAAACACCTCAAAGTCATCCCTGGCCTCGTCGCGCGGCGCAACCACGCGCTTCATCGGCACCAGATGCTGGTTGCTGTAATCGCCGGTCATGGTCATATCGTTGCGCTCAAACGAGGTCGTTGCCGGCAGGACGATATCCGCGTGGCGGGCCGCGGCGGTCCAGAAGCACTCCGAAATAACGATAAGCTCCGGCTTCTGCCAGGCGCGGATCAGGCGGTTGGTATCCTGATGATGGGTAAAGTTGGCGCCGCCCGCCCACCAGATAAAGCGAATATCCGGGAAGCATCGGTCCATGCCGTTGTGCTGATAGGGCGCGCCGGGGTTTTCCAGCGCTTCGACAATGCGCGCCACCGGAATTTTTTCCACCGCCTCAATGCCGTCCGCCACGCAGCCCTGCATGGAGGCCAGCACCGCCGCCCGGCGGGTCGGATTGCCGCCGTTAGCAAAATGGTAGGAGAGGCCAAAGCCGCCGCCCTGGGTGCCAATTTGTCCCAGCATCGCGGCCAGGGTGACCAGCATCCAGTGCTTTTGCTCGCCGAACTGCTGACGCTGCATGCCCCAGCCGGACATCAGCATGGTCGTATTTTCGTGGAACAGTTTCGCCAGTTCGCGGATTTTAGCCGCACTTACGCCGCAAATCTCTGCGGCCCACTCGGCGGTTTTCGCCACGCCGTCGCTTTCGCCGGTCAGGTAGCGGGCGAAAATCTCATAGCCGCTGGTATAGCGCGCCAGAAACGCATCATCCTGCCAGCCGTTTTCGACCAGAGTCGAGGCGATCCCGAGCATCATCGCCACGTCCGTTCCCATATGCGGGGCCACCCAGTCGATATCCTCGCCAAAGAAATCAACGGTTTCCGATCGCATAGGATCGATGCAGATCACCCGTTTGCCGCTCTTGCGCAGCCGATCGAACCACGCCACTCCCTGCTCATCGGAGGCATTCCAGGCAATCTTCAGCGTATTCAGCGGATTAGCGCTCCACAGCACCACCACGTCGCTATGTTCCAGCACCATTGGCCAGCTGGTTTGCTGCTGATACACCTCATTTCCGCCCACTACGTACGGCATGATCGCCTGCGCCGCGCCGGTGGAGTAATCCCCGAGGTGGCCGGTATAGCCGCCGGCCAGGCTCATATAGCGCTGCAGCAGCGTCGCCGCTTTATGCAGTACGCCGTTTGAGCGCCAGCCGTAGGAGCCGGCAAAGATCGACGTCGGGCCGTAGCTCTCGCGGATCCGCTGATGCTGGGCATGAATAAGATCCAGCGCCTGCTCCCAGCTCACCCGGACAAACTCATCCTGTCCGCGTACGCCCTGCGGGCTATCCGGCGAGGCCAGAAAGCCTTTTCGCACCATCGGGTAGCGCACGCGGGTCTTGCTATGAACCTGGTCCCGCACGGCGGTTTGCAGAGAGTTTGCGAAGGGGGTTTCCAGCGCGCCGCGGGAGGAGAGGACATTTTCACCGTCGGTTTCAACCAGCATCGGTCCCCAATGGGCCGCGGTGAGGATGGTTTCAGTTGCAGATGAGGTTGGCAAAGCGAGCTCCTGGTCAGCGAATGCAGGTGTTGTGACGGCCTGTTATTCGGCCGTTCAAGGTGACTTACAAATAGAGACGTTATCCGGGGAATTTTCTCCGCATCCGGGCGTCATAATCAACCGTCTGGCGCCCGGAGACAAAGAATAAAATGGATTAAGGAAATAATCGTCGCGTTGAAATCCCCCTTATCCCGCTGCGCGAAGACGCGCTTACCGGGCAAAATGCTTGATATAGCGAATTTTCGCGCTAAGGTGTTCTCCAGATTTCAGCAAAGGAAGCCATCATGGCGAAAGCGGCGCGAGCAACCATTAGCGATGTGGCAAAAGCCGCAAAGACCGGTAAAACCAGCATTTCACGCTACCTCAACGGCGAAAAGCATCTGCTTTCCGATGACCTGCTGGCGCGCATTGAAAAGGCGATTGCCGAACTGAACTATCGCCCCAGCCTGATGGCCCGCGGCCTTAAGCACGGCCGCACCCGCCTAATTGGCCTGATCATCGCCGATATTACCAACCCCTACTCGGTTAACGTGCTGAGCGGCATCGAGGCCGCCTGCCGCGAAAAAGGGTTTACCCTGCTGGTCTGTAACACCAACAACGAACTGGACCAGGAGCTGCATTATCTCGACCTGCTGCGCAGCTATCAGGTTGAGGGGATCGTGGTCAACGCCGTCGGCATGCGCGAAGAGGGGCTCAATCGGCTGCAGCAGTCGGCGCTGCCGATGGTGCTAATCGACCGAAAAATTCCCGATTTTGCCTGCGACGTGGTCGGGCTGGATAACACCCAGGCCGCCACCACCGCCACCGAGCATCTGGTGGAAAAAGGCTTCGAGGCGCTGCTGTTTCTGAGCGAGCCGCTGGGCTCCGTCAACACGCGACGCGAGCGGCTGAGCGCCTTTCGCACCACCCTTCAGCGCCACGCCGGGATCGTCGCGGAAAATGCCGAAGTCCCGCTCAACGACGGCGCGATGCTGGACAGCGTGCTGCGCCAGTTTCACTCCGGCCATCGCGGGATGCGCAAAGCGGTCATCTCCGCCAACGGCGCCCTGACGCTGCAGGTCGCGCGCGCGCTGAAGCGAGTTGACCTGATTTGGGGAAGTGATATCGGCCTGCTCGGGTTTGACGAGCTGGAGTGGGCGGAGCTCGCGGGCGTCGGCATCACCACCCTCAAACAGCCGACGTGGCAAATAGGCTACGCCGCCGTTGAGCAGGTGGTACGCCGCATCGAAGGCAGCCATGAGCCGATCTGTGAGCGGGTATTTTCCGGGGAGCTGATCGTCCGCGGATCGACCTCCCGTTAGCTCTCCTTCGTGATGACGATCATAAATTAGACATCCTCCCCTTCCCTTTGGAACCGGTCCCATCTAGCGTAATAGAGAGATTCGCTACAGAACTACCGGGAGTTTGTCAGATGGCCAGAAAAATCATTGTCGTGACCGCCGCTTATGGCAACGATCGCGTTAGAGAGCTTGGCGGGCAGTCCGCCGTACTGCCGTTCATTGCCGGTTCCGGCGCCGACGGCGTGGAGATCCGCCGCGAGTTATTCAGCCCCGGCGAGCTGACCCGGCTGCCGGCCCTCGCCGCGGAGATTGAAAGCCACGGCCTGCTGGTCTGCTACTCCGCGCCGGAAGCCCTGTTCGCCGCCGACGGGTCGCTTAACCCAAACCTCGCGGCGCTGCTGCAGGAGGCGCAAACCCTCAACGCCTTATGGTTAAAACTCTCCCTCGGCCACTTCATCCATAACCATCAGCTGGAGACCCTGCGCAGCACGCTGCAGGAGAGCGGGATGGCGCTGGTGGTGGAAAATGACCAGACCGATTGCGGCCAGCTGGCGCCAATGCAGCGGTTTAAAGCCATCTGCCGGGTCAATAACCTGCCGGTGACGCTGACCTTTGATATGGGCAACTGGCTGTGGGTCGGCGATTCGCCGGAAGAGGCCGCCCGCCATCTCGCGCCTGCCGTCAGCTATATTCACGTTAAGGCGGCCCAGCCGCATCGCGAGCAGTTCCGCGCCGTTCCGCCCGATGAGGCCGCTCCGCGCTGGCTGGCGCTGCTGGATAACCTGCCCGCCGATGCCCCGCGCGGTATCGAATTTCCGCTGGTCGGCCATGACCTGACGGCCGTTACCCGCCGCTATGTCAATCTGTTACGCGAGGATTAAGCCATGGAAAACAACCTGGATGTCATTACCATCGGCGAAGCGATGGCTATGTTTGTGGCGACCCAAACCGGGGATCTCGCGGAGGTTGAACGCTTTATCAAGCGCGTCGCCGGCGCAGAGCTGAACGTCGCCACCGGCCTGGCTCGCCTGGGGCTGAAGGTCGGCTGGGTCAGCCGCGTCGGCGAGGATAGCTTCGGTCGCTTTGTTCTTAATTCGCTGGCAAAAGAAGGGATTGACGCCCGCGGCGTAACCCAGGACCCGCGCTACGCAACCGGCTTCCAGATGAAATCTAAAGTCGAAAATGGAACCGATCCCATTGTGGAATATTTCCGCAAAGGCTCGGCGGCCAGCCACCTGTCGCCGGATGATTTCCACCCTGATTACTTCGCCAGCGCCCGCCATCTTCACCTGAGCGGCGTGGCCGCCGCGCTGTCGGAGAGTTCGTATGCGCTGCTGGATCGTGCCGCCGGCGCGATGAAGGCTCAGGGAAAAACCATCTCCTTCGACCCCAACCTGCGCCCGGTGCTGTGGAAAAGCGAAGGCGAAATGGTGGAGAAGCTCAACCATCTCGCGTTCCAGGCCGACTGGGTTTTACCCGGCCTGAAGGAGGGGACAATCCTGACGGGTCAGCAAACGCCGGAGGCTATCGCGGACTTCTATCTCAACCGCGGCGTGCGCGCCGTGATTATCAAAACCGGCTCCGACGGCGCCTGGTATAAAACCGCCGCGGGCGAGCAGGGTGCCGTCGCGGCAGTTAAGGTCGATAACGTCGTAGATACCGTCGGCGCGGGCGATGGCTTTGCCGTCGGGGTCATTAGCGCCCTGCTGGAAGGCAAAACCCTGGATCGGGCGGTACGGCGCGGGAACAAAATCGGCTCGCTGGCGATTCAGGTTCAGGGCGACAGCGAAGGATTACCGACGCGCGACGCGCTGGGCGAATAACGTTTAATGCAACGATGGTCGCCACTCTGTACCCTACATACAGCGCGGCATAAGACACCTTCTATCGGTGAGTGTTACCTCACATACAGAGGCAAGCCTATGAACAGCTTAACCAATGCAACAAAACGCTGGTGGTACATCATGCCTATCGTGTTTATCACGTATAGCCTGGCGTATCTCGACCGTGCCAACTTCAGCTTCGCCTCCGCGGCGGGCATTACCGAAGATTTGGGGATCACTAAAGGGGTCTCATCGCTGCTGGGCGCCCTCTTCTTCCTCGGCTACTTCTTCTTCCAGATCCCTGGGGCAATCTATGCTGAACGCCGCAGCGTGCGAAAACTTATTTTTATCTGCCTGATCCTGTGGGGCGCCTGCGCTTCGCTGACCGGCATGGTGCACAATATTCCGGCCCTGGCCGCTATCCGCTTTATTCTCGGCGTCGTCGAAGCCGCGGTGATGCCCGCGATGCTGATTTACATCAGCAACTGGTTTACTAAATCCGAACGCTCGCGTGCCAATACCTTTTTAATCCTCGGTAATCCGGTCACGGTACTGTGGATGTCGGTGGTGTCCGGCTACCTGATTCAGTCCTTTGGCTGGCGCGAGATGTTCATTATTGAAGGCGTGCCGGCGGTGCTCTGGGCCTTCTGCTGGTGGGTGCTGGTAAAAGATAAGCCGTCGCAGGTGAACTGGCTCTCCGGGAGCGAAAAAGCCGCGCTGCAGGAGCAGCTGGAACGCGAGCAGCAGGGTATCAAAGCCGTGCGTAACTACGGCGAGGCCTTCCGCTCACGTAACGTCGTGCTGCTGTGCATGCAGTATTTTGCCTGGAGTATCGGGGTGTACGGCTTCGTGCTGTGGCTGCCGTCCATTATCCGCAGCGGCGGCGAAAACATGGGCATGGTCGAGGTTGGCTGGCTCTCCGCGGTGCCTTACCTGGCGGCAACGATTGCGATGATCGTCGTCTCCTGGGCCTCGGACAAAATGCAAAACCGTAAGCTGTTCGTCTGGCCGCTGCTGCTGATTGGCGGGCTGGCCTTTATCGGCTCCTGGGCGGTCGGCGCAAACCACTTCTGGGCGTCTTATATCCTGCTGGTGATTGCCGGCGCGGCGATGTACGCCCCCTATGGCCCCTTCTTCGCCATCATCCCGGAGATGCTGCCGCGCAACGTAGCGGGCGGCGCGATGGCGCTGATTAACAGCATGGGCGCGCTGGGCTCCTTCTTTGGCTCGTGGTTCGTGGGCTACCTGAACGGTTCGACCGGCAGCCCGTCCGCCTCGTACATTTTCATGGGAGTGGCGCTTTTCGTCGCGGTATGGCTTACTTTAATTGTTAAGCCTGCTAATAATCAAAAACTTCCGCTTGGCGCTCGTCACGCCTGACATCCTAATACTACGGAGATCCGCATGAAGCCGTCCGTTATTCTCTATAAAACGCTTCCCGACGACCTGCAGCAACGTCTGGAAAAACACTTTGCCGTCACCCGGGTGAAAAACCTGAGCGCCGAAACCATCGCGCAGCACGCCGAGGCGTTTGCCCAGGCCGAAGGCCTGCTGGGCTCCAGCGAAAAAGTTGATACCGCGTTACTGGAGAAAATGCCCAACCTTCGTGCGGCCTCAACGGTCTCCGTAGGCTACGACAACTTCGACGTTGCGGCGCTGAATGCGCGCAGGGTCCTGCTGATGCATACGCCCACCGTGCTGACCGAAACCGTTGCCGACACGGTGATGGCGCTGGTACTCAGCGCCTCACGCCGGGTGGTGGAAGTGGCCAATCGCGTGAAGGCGGGTGAGTGGACCAAAAGCATCGGGCCGGACTGGTTCGGCAGCGATGTGCACCACAAAACGCTGGGTATCGTTGGGATGGGGCGCATCGGCATGGCGCTGGCCCAGCGCGCGCACGCCGGCTTCGGAATGCCGATCCTCTATAACGCGCGCAGCCAGCATCCGCAGGCGGAAGAGCGCTTCAACGCCCGCTACTGCGATCTCGATACGCTGCTTGCAGAAGCCGATTTTGTCTGCCTGATCCTGCCGCTGACCGCTGAGACTCATCATCTGTTCAATGCGGAGAAGTTCGCCAAAATGAAGCCATCCGCCATCTTTATTAACGCCGGACGCGGTCCGGTCGTCGATGAGAAAGCGCTGGTTGCCGCATTGCAGAATGGCGAAATCCATGCCGCCGGTCTCGACGTGTTTGAGCAGGAGCCGCTGGCGCAGAACTCCCCGCTGCTCAGCATGCCTAACGTTGTCGCGCTGCCGCATATTGGTTCCGCCACCCATGAAACGCGCTACAACATGGCGGCCTGTGCGGTGGATAATCTGATTGATGCGCTGCAGGGCAACGTCGATAAGAACTGCGTGAACCCGCAGGTAAAATAGGCAGGAAAGGGACATTCTCACCCGGCTGAGCGTCGCGTCAGCCGGGAAGAAACCCGGATGATGGCGCGATAAGCGCCTTCACCGGGCTCGGTCAGCGGCTAGCGCGTCGCGTTAACGGCTGCCGTCCACGCCTGATTGAACGCCTGGTGCTGAGCCGCCAGCGGGCCAATCAATGCGTTGTACTGGCTGGCCTGCTGCGAGGTCGGGAACTGGATCCCGTTTGCCACGAAGCTCACCTGGGTATTTTGCTGGGCAACAAAATCACCCACCTGCACCAGCTGCTGAGTAAAGACCTGCGCCGCAGGGATCAGCGGCTGCAGGGCATTTGCCGGGCCGGTAACCACTTTGTTGTAAACCTGGTCAAAGACCGGCTTGAGATCGTCACCCTGCTTCAGCGCGCTATGCGCACCGTCGGCCTGCATTTTGGCATTTTCCAGCTGCTGGCTCAGTACGCCGAGCGCGCCGTTTGCCTGACGCAGCGGTTCACGCTGGGTGATATAGTCCTGCGGGACGCGAATCGCGTTCACGCTATCTACCACCGGGCGCAGACCCGCATCCATCGCCTGACTTACCTGCTGCGAATAGCCGTAAATCACCGCGTAATCGGACACAAAAGGTCCGAACTGTTTTTTCTGATCGGCGGTCAGCGTCGGCAGACGTTCGCCGCTCCGCATAGCCGTATTTTGCAGGAAGTCGATGAACGCTTTGCGCTGATCGCCTTCTTTATCAAAACACCCACTCAGGCTAACCACCATTAATAAGGCCGCAACAGCCGCAAACCAGCGAGAGCAGGACTTTCCTGTCGCCATTTTTTTACTCCTTTCAGCCAAAAAAAGCGCAAACAGACACACACGTGCCAGACGCTGACAAGGATAGTCCAGGTCAGCCTCGCAGGATACACTTTCCTGACAATCTTCCGCAGGAAATAGCCCGCTGGCGGCGTTTTATCGACAACCGCTACCGTCTGTTAAGCACATCACAATTACCGCCATAACAACAAATCCAAAAATAAGATTCAAGATATTGATTTAATTAAACTTAAATTTCCACCATGGCGTTTAAACCCTCGAAAAGAACGATAATCGCACGCTTCCTGGCCGGAGCGCGTTGCCTGCTGTCGGGTTCAGTGTTTTGATTAATGAGCGATTAACGGCATTGCGTTCGATTATCGCACAAATACGATTAACGACAGCGAGGGAGGCGTGAACAGCCGTTTTCGTCCCCCGCTCTGCCTGCCAGGAATGCCGTATGAATAAGACAACCATCGATATTCAGGCTTTTATCAATGAACATCCGTTCACGAAGTACCAGTGGATGATTCTGGCCTTATGTTTTATCACCGTTGCTATGGACGGTTTCGATACCGCGATAATCGGTTTCATCGCCTCAGACCTCGTGCAGGAGTGGGGCGTAGAAAAATCGGCATTGGGCCCGGTAATGAGCGCTGCGCTGGTCGGCCTGGCGGTGGGCGCCTTGACCGCGGGGCCGCTGGCCGACCGCATTGGCCGCAAGAAGGTCCTGCTGATGTCGATCGCGGTGTTTGGCAGCTTTAGCCTGCTTACCGCTTTTGCTACCAGCCTGAACCAGCTGACGCTGCTGCGTTTTCTCACCGGGCTGGGACTGGGGGCCGCGATGCCGAACGCCGCGACGCTGATGAGCGAATACGCGCCGGAGCGCCGTCGGGCCTTAATGGTCAATCTGATGTTCGTTGGGTTCCCGATGGGATCGTCGCTGGGCGGTTTTCTTTCGGCCTGGATGATCCCGCATTACGGCTGGCAAAGCGTGCTGGTACTGGGCGGCGTGATGCCTCTGCTGCTCGCCGTGGCGCTGATCTTCCTGCTGCCGGAATCGGCGCGCTACATGGTCGTTAAGCGTCAGCCCGCACAGCGTATTGCGGCAATCCTCCGGCGCATTGCGCCGCTGCCGGAAGGGGTGGAGTTTGAGCTCCGTGAGGCCGGCCAGGTCAAAGAGAAATCGGCTCTGGCGGTTATTTTCTCCCCACGCTATATCGTCGGTACCCTGATGCTGTGCCTGACCTACTTTATGGGCCTGCTGATCTTCTATCTGCTGACCAGCTGGCTGCCGCTGCTGATTCGTGAAACCGGCGCCACCATGAGCCAGGCGTCGATTATCACCGCGCTGTTCCCGCTGGGCGGCGGTATTGGCGTGCTGCTCCTCGGCGCGCTGATGGATAGGATCAACCCCAATAAGGTCGTCGCCGTCGGCTGGCTGCTGACCGGTATTTTCGTCTGTCTCGTGGGCTTCTCCACCGGCAGCCTGGTGCTGATGGGGGTGATGGTATTTATCGCCGGCAGCATTATGAACGGCGCGCAGTCTTCTATGCCGGCGCTGGCGGCCGGGTTTTATCCCACTCAGGGCCGCGCCACCGGAGTCGCATGGATGCTGGGGATCGGGCGCTTTGGCGGCATTCTCGGCGCCTTCAGCGGCGTATTCCTGATGCAGGCGCAGCTCTCTTTCACGACTATCTTCAGCCTACTGGCGATCCCGGCGTTTTTATCCGCCCTCGCCCTGCTGGTTAAATACAAAATGAGCCTGCGTCAGCCTGCCCCGGCGCAGGCCGATGCTGAAAATCTGCAGAAAGCCTGACCGCAAGGCCAGCGGGAAGCCGCTGGCCTCGGTTTTTCTCTGGCGTTTACAAATATTTTCCAAAGCCGCGCGTATGATGATTAATCATCGGCTTACCCCTCGTCTCCGCTGGGCTATCCGGCGGTAAACGAAAGCCTGCTGGCATATAATCACCCCCGTTACCGTTCCTGACGCTTTTTTCTGACTATTCTTAATAAGCAGCGACAAACCCTACCCTTTACTGTGCGACAGGAAGGAGTTATCAATGGAATATAAAGATCCAATATTCGAATTACTGAGCAGCCTGGAACAAATTGTTTTCAAAGATCTGCCCCGAACGACCGCCCCAGCCCACAAGCCAACCGCTTTCAGCGAATTCGACCGGCTCCGTAAAGGGACCGGGCTGAAAATTGACGATTTCGCCGATGCCATGGGCGTCAGCGTATCGATGGTTCAGGAGTGGGAGTCAAGACGCATCAAACCCTCTTCGACCGAGCTCAAGTTAATGCGTCTGATCCAGGCAAGCCCAAAGCTTTCAAGGCAGATTCTCGAGTGAAGTTCTATAATGTTATTGGACACTGATTACGGTCCTGGTTTGGGACCGTTTTAATTTCTATAAAAAAAACGTTTGCTATCGCATCTCAAAAATGAGTTAATGCTCGCAGGTTTGATGTACAGACCACAGAGCATTAGTATAGAGTAGTCCTTGAGCGGTTATCCTAGATACCCCGGTAGTGAACTTTCCCTTTATAGCTTCAAATCTGTAGTCCAGACCGTATCGCCGAAAGGTTCATTTATTATTTAAAGGTATTTCGCTATGTCCGGTAAAATGACTGGTATCGTAAAATGGTTCAACGCTGATAAAGGTTTCGGCTTCATTACTCCTGATGACGGTTCTAAAGATGTGTTCGTACACTTCTCCGCTATCATGAACGATGGCTACAAATCTCTGGATGAAGGTCAGAAAGTTTCCTTCACCATCGAAAGCGGCGCTAAAGGCCCGGCAGCTGGCAACGTTACCAGCCTGTAAGCTTAAATAAGCTCAGAATTCAAGATCCCTGCCTCGCGGCGGGGATTTTTTTTATCTGAATATCAGGAAACCGCCACCTCGCATGGCGGTTTTTTTCGTTTTAATACGGCTCAAGCTGCCAGCCGCCGTCTCGCCACGCTAAAGCGTGGGTAAGCTTCAGCCCCTGCAGGAACGCCTCGTCATGCGACACCACCAGCATCGCGCCGGGGAATCCCGCCAGCGCCGCTTCAATGGCCTGGGCAGAGGCTAAATCCAGGTGGTTAGTCGGCTCGTCGAGCAGCAGAAGCTGAGTGGCGTCCCGCCGCCACAGTACGCAGGCCAGCGCCGCCTTCAGCCGTTCCCCGCCGCTCAGGGCCGCCAGCGGCAGATTGATTTTATCCGCCCTCAGCTGCAGCTGGGCAAGCCGGCTGCGCAGCACGCCCTCCTCCAGCGGCGTATCGTCAAGATTAAGGTGCGTTAAAACCGATAGCGACAGGTCCAGCTGCGTCAGGTGCTGATCCAGCCACGCCGCATGAACCGACAGTCGGCACTCTCCGGAAACCGGCTGTTCGAGACCGACCAGCGTTTTCAGTAGCGTGGTTTTTCCACAGCCGTTAGGTCCGCGCAGCGCTACGCGCATTGGCCCATCAAGACGCCAGCTCAGCGGCGCTGCCGCCGAGTGCGCCAGGCGTAGATCCTCCAGCACCAGGACCTGTTTACCGGCGGCGATCTGACTTCCCGGCAGAGTGAACATCACCGATGCCTCATCTTCTACCCGCTCGTGCGCCTGGGCGACGGCGGTATTAAGCGCGCTATTTTGCTCCCGATGCTGCCGCTGGAGCGTTCCGGGGCGCTCCTTCGCCGCGCCTTTGTACTTCACGCGTTCAAACGAGGCAATATTCAGCGTATCGACAACCCGCAGCGTCTGCGCAGATCGCCGCTGGCTGGCATCATGCTCTTTTTGCATTCGCGCCCGGGTGCGGCGGCGTTCGGTCGCGGCATGCTCCAGCGCGGCACGTGCGGCCTGCTGTTCGGCATCCCGCTGCGGCCGTTAGCCGG
>NZ_JAQGFU010000093.1:0-18054 GCF_030078455.1 Klebsiella sp. Ech2A
GCCCAGCGGATGGCCTAAGGCAATCGCCCCGCCGTTGGGGTTAACGTGCGCGGCGTCGTCGGCCAGGCCTAAATCGCGCGTCACCGCCAGCGCCTGGGCGGCAAAGGCTTCGTTCAGTTCAATCACGTCCATCTGCGCCAGCGTCAGCCCGGTCAGCGCCAGCACTTTACGTACTGCCGGAGCCGGACCGAAGCCCATAATTCTTGGCGCGACCCCGGCGGTCGCCACCCCGACAACGCGCGCCAGCGGCTGCAGGTCGTTCGCCGTCAGCGCCTGCTCGCTGGCCAGCAGCAGCGCGCAGGCCCCGTCGTTGACCCCGGACGCGTTGCCGGCGGTCACCGAAACGTCGGCGCGCACCACGCCTTTTAGCTTCGCCAGCGCCTCCAGCGAGGTGCTGCGCGGGTGCTCATCGCGGGTAAACAGCAGCGGCTCGCCCTTACGCTGCGGGATCGAGACCGCAATCAGCTCATCGGCAAAGCGCCCGGCCTCCTCGGCCTCGGCGGTTCGCCGCTGGCTGCGCAGGGCGAAGGCGTCCTGGTCCGCGCGCGAAATCGCGAAATCAGCGGCCACGTTTTCGGCGGTTTCCGGCATCGAATCGACGCCGTACAGTGCCTTCATCCGCGCGTTGATAAAGCGCCAGCCGATAGTGGTATCTTCAATCTGCATGCTGCGGCTATAGGCATTTTCGGCTTTGCCCATGACGAAGGGCGCGCGCGACATGCTCTCTACTCCGCCGGCAATCATCAGCTGAGTCTCGCCGCTTTTGATTGCCCGCGCTGCGACGCCGATCGCATCAAGGCTCGAGCCGCACAGGCGGTTAATGGTGCTGCCCGGAACCGTTTCCGGAAGTCCGGCCAGCAGCAGGGCCATGCGCGCGACGTTGCGGTTATCCTCGCCGGCCTGGTTTGCACAGCCGTAAATCACGTCATCGATGCGCGAAGGATCCAGTCCCGGATTGCGCCCCAGCAGCGCCTTCAGCGGCAGCGCGCCTAAATCATCGGCGCGCATCGGCGCCAGGGTGCCCGCAAAACGACCGAAGGGTGTACGCACCGCATCACAGATAAATGCCTGATTCATCATAGGTTCCTTACGCGCTTTTCGCCAGATGTTCGAAGGTCAACGCCACCGGAGTGATGCGCTGCAGCTCCTCAAAAGAGAGGCCGTTGAAGAGCTCCCGCACCACCGGGCCGCCGGGGGTGATATCGATGACCGCGAGATCGGTGTAAATTCGGCTGACGCAGCCAACGCCGGTCAGCGGATAGCTGCAGTGCTCGACCAGCTTGCACTCGCCGTCGCGGGTCAGATGATCCATCATCACGAAGACCTGACGGGCGCCGATAGCCAGGTCCATCGCCCCGCCTACGGCCGGGATCGCGTCCGGCGCGCCGGTACTCCAGTTGGCCAGATCGCCGCGGGCAGAGACCTGATAGGCTCCGAGCACGCAGATATCGAGGTGGCCGCCGCGCATCATGGCAAAGGAGTCGCCGTGGTGGAAGAAACAGCCGCCTTTGAGCAGCGTGACGTACTCTTTTCCGGCGTTAATCAGCTCCGGGTCCTCTTCGCCGGGCTGCGGCCTGCCGCCCATGCCCAGCAGGCCGTTTTCACTGTGCAGGAACACCTCTTTATCCGCGGGCAGATAGTTGGCGATGCGGGTCGGTAAACCGATACCGAGGTTCACATAGGCCCCTTCCGGGATATCGCGCGCCACGCGCTGGGCCATTTCATCACGAGTTAATTTTTGCATCGCTGGCTCCTCAGGCGCTTTGCGCGGTAACGGTGTTTTCCAGCGAGAAGACGCGCTGGACAAAAATCCCCGGAGTAATGATATTTTCCGGATCCAGTTCGCCGAGGGTGACCAGGCGGGAGACCTCAGCGATGGTGGTTTTGGCGGCGGTCGCCATAATCGGGCCAAAGTTGCGCGCCGCTTTGCGGTACACCAGGTTGCCCCAGCGGTCGGCGTGATGGGCCTTGATCAGCGCAAAATCGGCCTTAATCGGATATTCGAGCACGTAGTGGCGCCCGTCGATTTCGCGGGTCTCTTTGCCTTCCGCCAGCGGCGTGCCGTAGCCGGTCGGGGTAAATACCGCCCCCAGCCCGGCGCCGGCGGCCTGGATTCTGGCGGCCAGATTGCCCTGCGGAACCAGCTCCAGCTCAACCTTGCCGCGGCGGTAGAGGTCGTCAAAAATCTGCGAGTCAACCTGACGCGGGAAAGAGCAGATCATCTTGCTCACCCGTCCGGCCTTCAGCAGCGCCGCCAGGCCCACCTCACCGTTGCCCGCGTTGTTGTTGATAATGGTTAGGTCGCGGGCGCCCTGCTCAATCAGGGCATCAATCAGGTACGTTGGCTGACCGGCGGGACCAAAACCGCCGATCATGATGGTCGCGCCGTCGTGGATCCCGGCGATGGCATCGCTTAGCGTCGACACGCTTTTATCAATCATCAGGTCGCTCCTTTATGTGCGGTAATCGCACTTATATACGTTGTTCGCACAAAATGTGACCCGCTTAACGATGTTGGTCAAGGGCGATAATCGAAATATGGTGCGATAATCGAACATCGTATATCTTTAGCGAAAGAATGTGATCGATGGCAAATATGGAGAACAAAATGGAGAAACATCCAGACGATTTACTGACCGGCGATAGCGACCCGTTTAAGGGCGATCCGAACTTTATGGCCTCGCTGGCACGCGGGCTGGAGGTGATTCAGGCCTTCACCCCGCAGCGCCCGGTGCTGTCGATCTCACAGATCAGCCAGAAAACCGGTATTCCGCGCGCGGCGGTGCGCCGCTGCCTCTATACGCTGGGCAAGCTGGGGTTTGTCTACGCTGAAGATGGCAAGAATTTTCAGCTGCGTCCGCGCATCCTTGCCCTCGGCCACGCCTGGCTGGCCTCAACCCCGCTGGCGCGTTCGGCCCAGCCGGTGCTCAAGCATCTGAGCGAAATGCTTAACGAGTCCTGCTCCATCGCCACCCTCGACGGCGACGATATTCTCTACATTGCCCGCGCCTCCAGCTCGCGCATTATGACTATCGATCTGGATATTGGCAGCCGGCTGCCGGCCTGGGCCACCTCGATGGGCCGGGTGCTGTTGAGCCATCAGCCGGAGGAGAAGCTGAACGATATGCTGGGCCGGGTGACGATGATTCGCTATACCCCGCAGACGGTGGATTCGGTGAATAAGCTGCGCGCCGAGCTCAGGCGCGTCCACCAGCAGGGCTATGCGCTGAACGATCAGGAGCTGGAGATGGGTCTGCGCTCGCTGGCGGTGCCGCTGTTTAACCCGCAGGGACAGGTTCAGGCGGCGCTGAACGTCGGCGTCCATGCCGGGCAGGTTTCGACCCGCGAAATGCTGGAGCGGGTGCTGCCCGAGCTGCAAAAAGCGGCCCGGGAGCTGACGCTGCTGCTGCGCTAGCGGCTACGTTTGGCGTGGCGCTCCCAGTTTTCCTGCTTTGCCTCGGCCGATTTGCGCAGGGCGACGTAGCACGCCCCGCTGCCGCCGTGATGGGCGGAGGCGACGCAAAACGCCTGTACCTCGGGAAGCTCTTCCAGCCAGCGCGCCAGGTAGCTGCGGATAATATTGGGGTGAGCGTTGTCGTCGCGCCCTTTGCCGTGAACAATCAGCACGTTGCGCAGCGACTCCTTCTGCGCCTGGACCACAAAGGCAAACAGCATTTGCCGACACTTCTCGACCGGCTGGCGCAGCAGATTGAGGCTCGCCTGCTGGCTGTATTTCCCCAGCCGCAGCTTATCGAGCACGCCGCTTTGTAACCCCTCGCGCCTGAACTCCAGCGGCGTTGCCAGCGGCAGCACGTCGAGGTAGCCGGTGGTCAAAAAGTTATCCAGCTGCAGCGCGTCGATGCGCTGCGGGGGGCGGGCGTGGCGCTCGGGATGCCACAGCACGTCGTTGCCGCTCTTCAGCGGCTGGACATCCTCCATGGCATCCAGAAATAGCGATTTGTCATCAAGGTTCATCAGCACTCCTCCGGCGACTATCGGAGGCTACTATAGCCGTCGCACCGCGCGCCCTCAACGCGTTTGTCGCCGGTCACGGCAGCGGTGGCGCATCCCGCGCCCGTAGCCACCTGCACTCAGCCCGCGCGATCGCCGCGGTGAATATACGCGATGCCAAAGGAAGTGCCTGAAAATAAGGGCCGGATTGCTGAACGGGTGTATGACGGAGGGGAATAACAGGTCGGCAAGCGATCGCTGTCAATACGCTTGCCGGACCTGCTGAGGCACCTAAAAATGTTTTTTCTTTAAGTGCATATCTTTCATTAGCTTATAAAGCGACTCGAACATAAGAGAGACAGCATTTAACAGCAACCCACTGATAATCAATATCAAAACGCCAGTTAGTATATATTGCATACCATCACCTTTCACGTTAATGAAAAAAGCCAGCACTAGCGTGCTGGCAAATAATTGACTCAAGGAATGCCTGTATAGCGTGTTGCGGCGTCGAGTGCCTCCCGATGAATTAGCCAGCCCAAACTAATCCGCGTGCGTATGACAAACTGCATAGAGAGATGAACTGAACGCTCCTCCGCATAGGGGAATTTACCGCCCGGAGAAAGTAGCAAAATCCATTCACACCCGCGCGGCGTAATTAATACAAAATTAAATACCGCGGGGCCCGCTGCGATTTGGTTTTGCTTCAGCCCTGCAGGCAGTTGCAAAATGGAAAACATACTCATAGATTCGCCCCTTCAGCCACGCCGCTCGCCGTTCACCTTTATGGAGTATAGTTGCCCGCCAGGATGACGTGATATCTTGTGTTCAGGCTGCAGTAATAATCATTTGAATCAGGTAATAAGGAAAAACGATGCTGATACTGCTTCAGGACAAAATCGACACCCCGGTCGGGCCGCTATGGATCATTTGCGACGAGCAGTTCCATCTGCGAGCCGTTGAGTGGGAGGAGCACAGCGCGCGGATGGAGCAGCTGCTGGAGCTGCACTATCGCCATGAAGGGTATCAGCGCGTGGATTCTCGGGACCCGGGCGGGCTGAGCAGCAGGCTCGGCGACTATTTCGCCGGCGACCTTGCGGTTATCGAAACGCTGCCGACGGCAACGGCGGGCACCCCGTTTCAACGCGAGGTCTGGAAAACGCTGCGTACCATCCCCTGCGGCCAGGTCATGCACTACGGTCAGCTGGCGGAGGCATTAGGTCGGCCCGGCGCCGCGCGGGCGGTCGGAGCGGCCAACGGCTCTAATCCGGTCAGTATCGTGGTGCCCTGCCACCGCGTTATCGGACGTAACGGCACCATGACCGGCTACGCGGGCGGCGTGCAGCGTAAAGAGTGGTTATTGCGCCATGAGGGGTATTTGCTTCTTTGACCGTAAGTGCCTTTTATGGGAAGCATCCGGCAACTTTACAATCAAATATGCTCAGACATCTTATTTCTTATCAATGAGATAAAAGGGGTAATCGCTTTCCCCTTTTAATATTACGTGTTTCATCGGTTCGAGGCTTACCTGCTCACCAAAAAGATGTTAAAATTGACCAATATCAATTAAGGCTTGAGCAGACTTATGATCCCGGAAAAGAGAATTATACGACGCATTCAGTCTGGCGGTTGTGCAATCCATTGTCAGGATTGCAGCATCAGCCAGCTTTGCATCCCTTTTACTCTGAACGAGCACGAGCTTGATCAGCTTGATAATATCATCGAGCGAAAAAAGCCTATCCAGAAAGGACAGACCCTGTTCAAAGCCGGCGATGAGCTGAAGTCGCTGTACGCCATTCGTTCAGGCACCATCAAAAGCTACACCATCACCGAACAGGGCGACGAGCAGATTACCGGCTTCCACCTGGCGGGTGATTTGGTGGGTTTTGACGCGATCGGCACCGGTCTCCACCCGAGCTTTGCTCAGGCGCTGGAAACCTCAATGGTCTGCGAAATTCCCTTCGAAACCCTGGACGACCTCTCAGGCAAGATGCCGAATCTGCGTCAGCAGATGATGCGCCTGATGAGCGGCGAGATCAAAGGCGATCAGGATATGATCCTGCTGCTTTCCAAAAAGAACGCCGAGGAGCGCCTGGCGGCCTTTATCTACAATCTTTCTCGTCGTTTTGCCCAGCGCGGCTTCTCGCCTCGTGAGTTCCGTCTGACCATGACCCGTGGCGATATCGGTAACTATCTCGGCCTGACCGTAGAAACCATCAGCCGCCTGCTGGGTCGTTTCCAGAAAAGCGGCATGCTGGCGGTTAAAGGTAAATATATCACCATCGAAAACAGCGACCTCCTCGCCCAGCTGGCTGGTCAGGCGCGCAACGTCGCCTGATAGCCCGATCCCTTCGCCAGATCGCTAATTTTTTTCTTATTTGTTGATCTGGCCAGGGTCATCCCCTGTTTCAATTCATCTATATAGGTTATCTTTTTAATTACAGACTGCAGTTACAGTTGTAAGGAGACCCTGTATGGCAAAGTATCAGAACATGCTGGTAGTTATCGATCCTAACCAGGACGACCAGCCCGCACTGCGGCGCGCGGTATACCTACACCAACGGATTGGTGGCCGCATTAAAGCCTTTTTGCCGATCTATGATTTCTCATATGAGATGACAACCCTGCTGTCGCCAGACGAGCGAACGGCTATGCGCCAGGGCGTGATTAGCCAGCGCAGCGCCTGGATCAAGGAGCAGGCCCGGTTCTATATTGAGTCCGGGATCCCAATTGACATCAAGGTGGTATGGCACAACCGTCCCTTCGAAGCCATCATTCAGGAAATTATCAGCGACAAGCATGATTTAGTGCTGAAAATGGCGCACCAGCACGACAAGCTGGAAGCGGTCATATTCACCCCTACCGACTGGCACCTTCTGCGTAAGTGCCCGTGCCCGGTATGGATGGTTAAAGACCAGCCGTGGCCCGAGGGCGGCAGAGCGCTGGTGGCGGTCAACCTTGCCAGCGAAGAAAACTACCACGACTCCCTGAATGAGAAACTGGTCAAAGAGACGCTTGAGCTGGCGGAGCAGGTTAACCACACCGAGGTCCACCTGGTGGGCGCTTATCCGGTTACGCCTATCAATATCGCCATCGAGCTGCCTGATTTCGATCCCAGCATCTATAACGACGCAATTCGCGGCCAGCACCTGCTGGCGATGAAAACGCTGCGGCAAAAGTTTGCTATTGACGAGAGCCGCACCCACGTCGAGAAGGGTCTGCCGGAAGAGGTGATCCCCGATCTGTCCGAGCATCTGCAGGCGGGGATTGTTGTCCTGGGCACCATCGGGCGTACCGGACTGTCGGCGGCCTTCCTCGGCAACACCGCCGAGCAGGTGATCGACCATCTGCGCTGCGATCTGCTGGTGCTGAAACCCGATCAGTACAAAACGCCGGTTGAACTGGACGACGAAGACGACGACTGATCTCTGGTAGCCCAGCCGTCATCGCCAACTCCCCCGCCGCCGCGGGGGAGTTTTTTGCCCGCCACCTCGCACAGAGCGTAAAAAAGAGCCTTCCGGCCCCCTTCATCAGCTACGCATTGCGGGCTGAAGCGATACTTTTAGTGGATACCTAAGCGCCAGGCGTGGTCGATCTCTTCTCTCAGCTCAATGGAGGAGAGCGACATTAAATCGGCAAATTCCAGCTCGAGAAGTTTAAATTTTTTCAGGTACTGTGCGGGGGTTAAAGCTGTAGGGTCACGACGCAGAAATTCGATGGCCATTTGCGCGGGGGTCAATTCGGTATCCATAATATCCTCAGTGTGTTGAAAAAACGTCCCTATTATAGCACTCCGAGGCGATTAATTTATGAGCAATAAGCGGGCTGGCGCGCTATATAAAAAAGCCGTCTCAACGGAGACGGCTTCAGAAGCAAACGTTTTATAGCGGCATTGGTCCGCGCTCTTCAGGCATTACAGCGCTTTCAGAATCGCATCCACGCTGGCTTTGGCATCTCCAAACAGCATGTGGGTGTTCTCCTTGAAGAACAGCGGGTTCTGCACGCCGGCGTAGCCGGTGTTCATCGAACGTTTGAAGACCACCACGTTCTGCGCTTTCCAGACTTCCAGCACCGGCATACCGGCAATCGGACTTTTCGGATCGTCCTGCGCGGCCGGGTTAACGGTATCGTTGGCGCCGATAACCAGCACGGTGTCGGTGTCGGTGAAGTCGTCGTTGATTTCATCCATTTCCAGCACCACGTCGTACGGAACTTTGGCTTCCGCCAGCAGCACGTTCATATGCCCAGGCAGACGACCGGCAACCGGGTGAATACCGAAGCGCACCTTGATACCGCGAGCGCGCAGACGCTCGGTGATTTCCGCAACCGGATACTGAGCCTGGGCTACCGCCATCCCGTAGCCCGGGGTAATGATCACCGAGTGCGAGTTTTTCAGCATTTCAGCGGTATCTTCTGCGCTAATTTCACGGTGTTCGCCCACTTCATCATCGCTGCCGGACGAGGAACCATCGGTACCAAATCCGCCGGCAATGACGCTGAAGAAGGAGCGGTTCATGGCCTTACACATGATGTAGGACAGAATCGCACCGGAAGAACCGACCAGCGCACCGGTGACGATCAGCAGATCGTTGCTCAGCATAAAGCCCGCCGCCGCCGCTGCCCAGCCTGAGTAGGAGTTCAGCATCGATACCACTACCGGCATGTCCGCACCGCCGATGGAGGCCACCAGGTGCCAGCCAAACGCCAGAGCGATAACGGTCATCACCAGCAGCGCCAGAACCTGCGTCGCGGTGCTGTCCGTGCGCACAAAGGCCACCAGCAGCACAAAGGAGACGACCAGCGCCGCGAGGTTCAGCTTATGACGGTTCGGCAGCATCAGCGGCTTAGAGGACATCTTGCCGCACAGCTTGCCGAAGGCCACGATGGAGCCGGTAAAGGTCACCGCACCGATGAAGATGCCGAGGAACACTTCGGTCAGATGAATATTGACCAGAATCTGCTCCATGCCGGTTTCATGCTGCAGGTAGCTGTTAAAGCCCACCAGCACCGCCGCAAGGCCGACGAAGCTGTGCAGCACCGCCACCAGCTCCGGCATTTCGGTCATTTCTACTTTCTTCGCCAGACGGATACCGATGGCGCCACCGATAACCATCGCCAGCAGGATCCACGCGACGTTGCTGCTGTCCGGCCCCAGGATGGTGGCGATCAGCGCGATCGCCATCCCGGCAACGCCGAAGTAGTTGCCCTGCTGAGAGGACTCGTGTTTTGACAGCCCTGCGAGACTAAAAATAAAGAGGATCGCGGCAACAATGTATGCAGCTGTAACTAATCCACCAGACATTTGTTACCCCTTATCCTTTGCGGAACATTTTCAGCATGCGCTGAGTGACGGTGAAACCACCAAAAATATTAATGCTGGCGATCAGCACCGCGATAAAGCTCAGCACGCTGACCCAGCCGCCGTGGCCTATCTGCAGCAGCGCCCCGACAACGATAATCCCCGAGATGGCGTTTGTGACCGACATCAGCGGCGTATGCAGCGCGTGCGACACGTTCCACACCACGTAGTATCCGACCACGCAGGAGAGCGCAAAGACGGTAAAGTGGCCGAGGAACTCCTTCGGCGCCACGTTAGCCAGCCAGCCAAACAGGATAATCGCCAGCGCCATCAGCGCGTATTTGCGCCACGGCGAAACCGGTTTTTTCGCTTCAACAGGCGCTTCAACCTTCTTCGCGGCGGCCTGCGGCTGGGCGGAGACCTGAATCGGCGGCGCCGGCCAGGTCACTTCCCCGTCGCGAACAACCGTTACGCCACGTACCACAACGTCATCGAAATCGATGGCAATGTTGCCGTCCTTCTCTTTGCACAGCAGCTTGATCAGGTTGACCAGGTTGGTGCCGTAGAGCTGGGATGACTGGGTCGGCAGGCGGCCAGGCAGATCGGTATAGCCGATGATTCTCACCCCGTTGGCGGTGGTCACCACTTCGCCAGGCACGGTGTATTCACAGTTGCCGCCGTTCTGCGAGGCCAGATCGACCACCACGCTGCCGGAGGTCATCGAGTCGACCATTTCGCGGGTAATCAGCTTCGGCGCCGGTTTGCCGGGGATCAGCGCCGTGGTGACGATGATATCGACCTCTTTCGCCTGGGCGGCAAACAGCGCCATTTCGGCTTTAATAAAGGCTTCGGACATCACTTTGGCATAGCCGTCGCCGCTGCCCGCCTCCTCTTTAAAGTCCAGCTCAAGGAACTCGGCGCCCATGCTCTGCACCTGCTCTTTGACCTCCGGACGGGTGTCGAACGCGCGGACGATCGCCCCCAGGCTGTTGGCGGCGCCAATCGCGGCCAGGCCGGCAACGCCGGCGCCGATCACCATCACCTTGGCCGGCGGAACCTTGCCCGCGGCGGTGATCTGCCCGGTGAAGAAGCGGCCAAATTCGTGCGCGGCCTCGACGATGGCGCGATAGCCGGCAATGTTGGCCATCGAGCTTAAGGCATCCAGCGACTGGGCGCGCGAAATACGCGGCACCGAATCCATCGCCATCACGGTTACATTGCGGGCAGAGAGTTTTGCCAGCAGCTCCGGGTTCTGCGCCGGCCAGATAAAGCTCACCAGCGTGGTGCCCGGATTCAGTAAAGCAATTTCACTCTCGTCAGGCGCATTGACCTTGAGAATAACGGGCGACTGCCAAACTTCGGCGCCGTCCACAACCTCAGCGCCTGCCTGAGCAAACGCCTCGTCATCGAAACTTGCCAGCTGGCCCGCGCCGCTTTCAACTGCGACGGTAAAACCCAGCTTGAGCAGCTGCTCCACCGTTTTCGGCGTGGCCGCTACGCGGGTTTCATTGGCTAGCCGTTCTTTTGGTACCCCGATACGCATAGTTTTCCCTTTCATCGGTTTTTGATGATGGTTTTCTCTTCTGACAGCCGAGGATCCGCCGGCAAAACGCGCCGGCTCGGATATTCGACTGAAAAAATGAAACAGTAACAAACTTTTTATAACCTACTGAAAATACCGACTGTGATCTACTGCGATAAAACAGTATTTTTGATTTTATTGGTAAAACGCGCGACAAACTGCGTCAGGCAGCAATATTTACCTTAAATTTATAAGCGAGCCTGATAATTCGCTTAGCTTAAGCAGTAATACGCAATTAATCGCCAGCCAGAACATCGTATTAACATTACATTAACTTATTAAAGCGATATCGATTATCGATTTTGCTGGTCAAGCGGCTGTTTTTTCAACATATCGGAAAATGTTATATTATTGTGACGCGCGTTTCGGGCGGTTAGCAAAAATTGACGCAGACAGTCACTCCTTTTAAATGCAATAATCGAGCGTTTTCAGTCAACAACAATACCTGTACATGGTTTGCGCAAGGCAAAGGACTATTTTTATGAATCTTAAGAACTCACTCCTGGCGTCTGCTCTCCTGGCTACGACCGCGCTGTCTGCCCACGCAGCGACCGAGCTGACTCCGGAGCAGGCGGCGGCGCTGAAGCCCTACGATCGCGTGGTCATCACCGGCCGTTTTACTGCGATTGGCGATGCGGTTAAGGCGGTCTCCCGCAAGGCCGACAAAGACGGCGCAGCCTCCTTTTATGTTGTCGACACCTCAGACTATGGCAACAGCGGCAACTGGCGCGTAACGGCAGATCTTTATAAAGACAACGCCCAGCAGGCCGATGCCCCAAAAAATCGCATGATTAATGGGATCATGGAGCTGCCGAAAGACCAGGCCGTTGAGCTGGAACCGTTTGACACCGTGACCGTGCAGGGCTTCTATCGCAGCCAGCCTGAAGTTAACGATGCCATCACCAAAGCGGCGAAAGCAAAAGGCGCGGCCTCTTTCTTCATCGTTCGTCAGGTGGATGCTAACCAGGGCGGCAACCAGCGCATCACCGCTTATGTTTATAAAGCCGATGCCAAAAAACGCGTTCTGCAAAGTCCGGACGCGATTCCCGCCGATTCTCAAGCCGGGCGCGCAGCGCTGGCTGAAGGCGGCGCCGCGGCTAAAAACGTGGAAATCCCCGGCGTGGCAACCACCGCAGCCGTCGGCTCCGGTACCGGCGTAGGCCGCTTCTTCGAAACGCAGTCCTCAAAAGGCGGACGTTACACCGTCACGCTTCCTGACGGCACGAAGATTGAAGAAGTGAACAAGATCACCGCGGCGCAGATGGCCCCGTTCGATAGCATTAAGTTCACCGGTAACTACGGCAATATGACCGAAGTTTCCTACCAGGTGGCCAAACGTGCGGCGAAGAAAGGCGCGAAGTATTACCACATCACCCGCCAGTGGCAGGAACGCGGTGGCAACATGACCATCAGCGCCGACCTGTATAAATAACGATACCTCAGCTGAACAAAAAGGCGGCGCTTTGCCGCCTTTTTTCTTTTTTTCATCCGCCGCCATTGCATGCGCACAAGACACTCCGTAAAATCCCGCGCCTTAGCGTAATCGTCCATTTTATGCGATTTAGCCAAATAAATATTCTTTACTTCACGGTTGTCATTTCGGGATTGCAATGGAAAAGAGACTGGGCCTCAGCGCCCTGACCGCCCTGGTTCTCAGCTCAATGCTGGGCGCAGGCGTATTCAGTTTGCCGCAAAATATGGCCGCCGTGGCCAGCCCGTCCGCCCTGCTGATCGGCTGGGCCATTACCGGCGTGGGCATTTTATTCCTCGCCTTCGCCATGCTCCTGCTGACCCGCATTCGCGCCGACCTCGACGGCGGTATTTTTACCTATGCGCGCGAAGGATTTGGCGAGCTGGTGGGCTTCTGCTCTGCCTGGGGCTACTGGCTGTGCGCGGTCATCGCCAACGTCTCATACCTGGTTATCGTCTTTGCGGCGCTAAGCTTCTTCACCGACGCTCCCGGCGCGATCGTTTTTGGCAATGGCAATACCTGGCAGGCAATCGTCGGGGCATCGGTTCTGCTGTGGGTGGTCCATTTTTTAGTGCTGCGCGGCGTGCAAACGGCGGCGGGCATCAACCTGGTCGCCACCCTGGCCAAGCTTATTCCGCTCGGCGCTTTTATCGTTCTGGCGGCGCTGGCCTTCCGTTTAAAGACCTTCACGCTTGATTTCAGCGGCCTGGCGCTCGGCGTGCCGGTGTGGGAGCAGGTGAAGAATACGATGCTGATCACCCTGTGGGTGTTTATCGGCGTCGAGGGCGCGGTGGTGGTATCGGCGCGCGCGCGAAATAAACGCGACGTTGGCCGCGCGACGCTGCTGGCCGTACTTTCGGCGCTGGTGGTTTATCTTCTGGTTACGCTGCTCTCGCTGGGGGTTGTCGCCCGTCCGGAGCTGGCGGAAATGCGTAATCCGTCGATGGCCGGACTGATGGTCAGAATGATGGGCTCCTGGGGCGAGGTGATCATCGCCGCCGGGCTGATCGTTTCCGTCTGCGGCGCCTATCTGAGCTGGACCATTATGGCGGCGGAAGTTCCCTGGCTGGCCGCTACCCACAAAGCGTTTCCGCGCCTGTTTGCCCGGCAAAATCGCCACAATGCGCCGTCTGCTTCGCTGTGGCTAACCAATATTAGCGTCCAGGCCTCGCTGGTGCTGATTTGGCTGACCGGCTCGGATTACGGTACCCTGCTCACCATCGCCTCCGAGATGATCCTCGTTCCCTATCTGCTCGTCGGCGCCTTCCTGCTGAAAATTGCCGCACGCCCGCTGCATAAGGCCGTGGGTATCGGGGCGTGCGCTTATGGCTTATGGTTATTATATGCGTCGGGCCCTGTGCATTTACTGCTGTCGGTGATACTTTACGCTCCGGGTCTTCTGGTTTTTCTGTACGCCCGCCGTACGCACCAGCACGATCGCATGCTCAAACGCCGTGAATTAGCCTTAATTGGTTTGTTGCTGGTTGCCGCCGTACCGGCAACGTGGATGCTGGTGGGGTAAGCGGTCGCCCCGTCGCGGAACTCAAAGGAGATACCCATGGCTGAACTACAGCCTCGCCCGGTCCTGATTACAGGTGGAGGTCGCCGAATCGGCCTCGCTCTGGCACAGCATTTTCTTCAGCAACAGCAGCCCGTCATCGTCAGCTATCGAACCCACTATCCGGCTATTGACGCGCTGCGTACGGCCGGCGCCGTTTGCCTGGAGGCGGATTTTAGCACCGACGACGGGATTTTAACCTTCGCCGAAGCGGTGAAGTCCCACGCCAGCGGCGGCCTGCGCGCCGTTATCCATAACGCCAGCGGCTGGATGGCGGAAAAGCCGGGGACGCCGCTCAGCACGGTGCTTGCCAGCATGATGCAAATTCACGTCAATGCGCCCTATCTGCTCAATCACGCCCTGGAAGCGCTGCTGCGCGGCCACGGCCACGCGGGCAGCGATATTATTCATATCACTGACTACGTGGTCGAGCGCGGCAGCGATAAGCACATCGCCTATGCCGCCAGTAAAGCGGCGCTGGATAATATGACCCGCTCCTTCGCCCGCAAGCTGGCGCCGGAAATAAAGGTCAACGCCATCGCTCCCTCGCTCATTATGTTTAATGAAGGCGACGATGCCGAATATCGCCTGCAGGCGCTGGATAAATCGCTGATGAAAATCACCGCAGGCGAAACGGAAATTATCGAACTGCTCGACTATCTGTTCAGCAGCCATTTCGTCACCGGCCGCTCCTTCGCCGTCGACGGCGGTCGCCACCTGCGCTAGTGGAAACGGCTCCAGCCGAGGATCAGCAGCCAGGCACACAGGCTCCAGCACACAACGGCGCCCGCCAGCGCGTAAGGCAGGCGCATCGTTGCGGTGAAGTACCAGAGCGACAGCAGGTAGATAAAATAGGGAATAATTGACCACATCCCAAATACGATGGTGGTGCGCAGGGCTTCAATCCCGCGCTCGCTGGCGACAATATAGTGAGCGATCAGGGCAAAGGTCGGAAATAGCGGAATAAGCCCGGCAATATAGTAATTTTTGGTTTTGGACAGTACGCCAATCAGTACCACCACCAGCGCCCCGAGCAGCGCTTTAATCAACAGCCCCATGCCTTTTGCCTTACATTTAAACAACAAGTTACGCCAGCATAGCGGAAGAACATTTGTTTATAAAAGAGTAATGGCGGGCAATTTGCTGGCGGTGTATGTTAAACCTTTTACATATACATATAAAATATGAATAAGATCGTGTTTGTTGAGGATGATCCGGAAGTTGGCGCGCTGATCGCCGCCTATCTGGGTAAGCATGATATGGACGTGGTGGTTGAACCACGCGGCGACCGGGCGGAAGAGGTTATTGCGCGAGAAAAACCCGATCTGGTGCTATTAGATATCATGCTGCCGGGCAAGGACGGGATGACGCTTTGCCGCGACCTGCGCGGGCAGTGGCAGGGCCCCATCGTGCTGCTGACCTCCCTTGATAGCGATATGAACCATATTTTGTCGCTGGAGATGGGCGCGAGCGATTATATTCTCAAAACCACCCCACCCGCCGTGCTGCTGGCGCGGCTGCGCCTGCATTTGCGTCAGCACGTTGCCGTTCCGCTCACCTCCGCGCCCGCCTCGCTGACGCCGCATAAAACCATCGCCTTTGGCTCACTCTCCATCGACCCGGTGAACCGCCAGGTGCTGCTCGCCGGCGACAGCGTCGCGCTCTCTACGGCGGATTTCGAACTGCTGTGGGAGCTTGCGACCCATGCGGGACAAATTATGGATCGCGATGCGCTGCTGAAAAACCTGCGCGGCGTCACCTACGACGGTATGGACCGCAGCGTCGACGTGGCCATTTCCCGCCTGCGTAAAAAGCTTCTCGATAGCGCAACGGAACCCTACCGGATCAAAACGGTGCGCAACAAAGGCTATCTGTTTGCCCCCCACGCCTGGGACAATTAATTAACGGGTCCGGCTATGAAAAAGCTGTTTGTGCAGTTTTACCTCCTGCTGTTCGTCTGCTTTCTGGTTATGACCATGCTGGTCGGCCTGGTGTATAAATTTACCGCCGAGCGTGCGGGCCGCCAGTCGCTGGACGATCTGATGAAAAGCTCGCTATATCTGATGCGCAGCGAGCTGCGGGAAATTCCGCCGCGCGACTGGAGCAAAACGCTCAAAGAGCTGGACCTCAACCTGTCGTTCGATCTGCATATTGAACCGCTGAGCAAATTCAAGCTGGCGGAGAGCTCAATGCAGCATCTGCGCGCCGGCGATATCGTCGCCCTCGATGATGAGTACACCTTTATTCAGCGCATTCCGCGCAGCCACTACGTGCTGTCGGTAGGTCCGGTCCCCTATCTCTACTTTTTGCATGAGATGCGCCTGCTGGACGTCGCGCTGATGGCCTTTATCGCCATTTCGCTGGCGTTCCCGGTCTTCGTCTGGATGCGCCCGCACTGGCAGGATATGCTGCGCCTCGAAACCGCCGCCCAGCGTTTCGGCGAGGGGCATTTTAGCGAGCGCATCCATTTCGATAGCATGTCCAGCTTTGAGCGGCTCGGCGTGGCCTTTAACCAGATGGCCGATAATATCAACGCCCTGATCGCCAGCAAAAAGCAGCTGATCGACGGCATTGCGCACGAGCTGCGCACGCCGCTGGTTCGCCTGCGCTACCGCCTTGAGATGAGTGAAAATCTCACCGCCGCCGAATCACAGGCCCTAAACCGCGATATCGGACAGCTGGAAGCCCTTATCGAAGAGCTGTTAACCTACGCCCGCCTTGACCGGCCGCAAAACGAGCTGAGCCTGACCACCCCCGACTTCCCGGCCTGGATTGCGGCCCACGTGGAGGATATTCAGATGGTTAACCCGCAGCGCAAGGTGACCCTTCACGAGGTGGTGGCCGGCGACTACGGCGCGCTGGATATGCGCCTGATGGAGCGCGTGCTTGATAATCTGGTCAACAACGCGCTGCGCTACAGCAGCCAGCGAATTCAGGTTAGCCTGACGCTGGCGGGATCGCGGGCGACGCTGCAGGTCAACGACGACGGTCCGGGCATCGACCCCGCCGAGCGCGAGCGCGTGTTTGAGCCGTTTGTCCGGCTTGACCCCAGCCGCGATCGGGCGACCGGCGGCTGCGGGCTCGGGCTAGCTATCGTCCACAGCATCGCCCAGGCGATGTCCGGCGAGGTGAGCTGCCGCACCAGCCCGCTGGGCGGCGCCTGCTTCAGCTTTAGCTGGCCTATCTACCACCAGCTGCCGAATTTTACCTCTGGCTGACCCCCTTGCGCAGGCGCTGCGGCCTGCGTATAGTTAAAAACCGATTAGTATGTTGTAACTAAGGTGGCGCAGATGGCAAATTACGACCTCGTTGAACGACTCAATGGCACCTTTCGCCAGCTTGAGCGGGAGCTGCAGGAGCTGAAGCTGGCGCTAAGCCGCTGTCGCCTGCTTGCCGCGCGGGTATTTGAGCTCCCGGCGGTGAGTAAAGACGCCGAACACGATCCGCTTGAGACGATTCAGGTCGTGCAGCATATCGGTAAAACGGCGCTGGAGATGGCCCTCAGGCACTACGGCCATCTGTTTATCCAGCAGCAATCGGAAAGCCGCAGCAGCAAGGCCGCGGTGCGCCTTCCCGGGACTATCTGCCTGCAAACCAGCGCCGAGGAGCAGGCCGACCTGCGGCAAAAAATCGCCAGCATCAACGCGCTAAAGGCCACCTTCGAAAAAATCATTACCGTCGATTCCGCCCTCCCCGCCGCGGCCCGCTTTGAGTGGGTGCATCGTCATCTGCCGGGATTAATCACCCTTAGCGCCTACCGCACGCTGACGCCGCTGTTCGATCCCAGCACCATCCGCTTTGGCTGGGCCAATAAGCACGTGATTAAGAATTTAACCCGCGATGCGGTGCTGATGCAGCTGGAAAAAAGCCTGCAGTCGCCCCGCGCGGTGCCGCCGTGGACGCGCGAGCAGTGGCAGAGCAAGCTGGAGCGGGAGTATCAGGATATTGCCGCCCTGCCACAGCGGGCAAAGCTGAAGATTAAGCGGCCGGTGAAAGTCCAGCCTATCGCCCGCGTCTGGTACGCCGGCGAGCAAAAGCAGGTGCAGTACGCCTGCCCTGGGCCGCTGATTACGCTGATATCCGGCACTCAGGGGGTCAGCGTACCGGATATTGGCGAGTTACTGAATTACGATGCCGACAACGTGCAGTATCGCTATAAACCCCAGGCGCAGTCGCTCAGATTACTGATCCCG
>NZ_JAQGFU010000094.1:0-17982 GCF_030078455.1 Klebsiella sp. Ech2A
ACGTGGATCTGCTGGCGGGCACCAAAACCCAGCTGCTCGATACCCGTAAAACCCTGCCCGGCCTGCGCACCGCGCTGAAATACGCCGTCCTGTGCGGGGGCGGCGCAAACCACCGCCTGGGGCTGTTCGATGCCTTCCTGATCAAAGAGAACCACATTATCGCCTCCGGCTCCGTGCGCCAGGCCGTCGAGAAGGCCTTCTGGCTGCATCCGGACGTGCCGGTAGAAGTTGAGGTTGAATCCCTCGATGAGCTGGATGAAGCCCTGAAGGCCGGGGCCGATATCATCATGCTCGATAACTTCACCCCCGACCTGATGCGCGAAGCGGTGAAGCGCACCAGCGGCCAGGCCGCGCTGGAAGTCTCCGGTAACGTCACCTTCGAGACGATCCGTGAATATGCCGAAACCGGCGTCGATTACATCTCCGTTGGCGCTCTGACCAAACACGTCCGCGCGCTCGACCTGTCGATGCGTTTTCGTTAACGCTCCGCCCCGGCACGGCTCGCCTGCCGGGGCGCACGCTTTGCGAGCGCGATCTCAGCGCCTTGCCCTCACCCGGTAATAAGTAGAGAAAGCCCGGGAAGCCGCTTCCTGAGCGCTCATTTACCGCTCGTCATCCTCCCCGCAGACCGCCACAGTGCTCCCGACGCTAATAAGGAGCAAACGATGGACAAACAACGCGGCTTTACCCTTATCGAACTCATGGTGGTGATTGGCATTATCGCCATTCTCAGCGCCATCGGTATTCCCGCCTACCAGAACTATCTGCGCAAGGCGGCGCTCACCGACGTGCTGCAAACCTTTATTCCCTACCGCACGGCGGTGGAGCTCTGCGCCCTTGAGCACGGCGGCCTCGCAAGCTGTGACGGCGGCAGCAACGGCATTCCCGCACCCGCCACCACGCGCTACGTTTCCGCCCTGACCGTGGCGCAAGGCGTCGTCACGCTTAGCGGGCAGGAGAGCCTCAACGGGCTACGCGTCACCATGACGCCGGGCTGGGATAGCGCAAATGGCATTACCGGCTGGCAAAGAGAGTGCGACATCGCCAGCGGCAGCGCGCTCAAGCAGGCGTGTGAAGACGTCTTCCGCTTTAACTGAGGCCACCGCGATGAAAGCCGAAAAACTGATCGCCCTCTGCCAGCGCTACCATGCCCTGGTGCTTAACAGCGATGAGCAAACCCTCTCCATCGCGGTCGTAGACTCTCCGCCGCCTGAGCTGATGGAAGCGCTGCGCTTTGCCACGCAAAAGCGGATCGATATCGAGTGCTGGAGCCAGGAAAAAATGAATCAGCGCCAGCAGTCGTCCGCACAGCCCGGGCCATCTGCCGCCGGCGGCGAAGCACCGACCGGCATCATCGACCAGGTTAAGCAGATTCTGGAGCAGGCGCTGCGCCAGCGCGCATCTGATATCCACGTCGAGCCTGGTGAAAGTAGCCTGCGCATACGCCTGCGGGTCGACGGGGTGCTCCATCCGCTTGCGCCGCTCGCCGCCGAACTGGCGCTGCCAATAACCGCGCGGCTTAAGGTGCTCGGGAACCTTGATATTGCCGAACACCGCCTGCCGCAGGACGGTCAGTTTACTCAGACGCTCTCGGGACAATCGGTCTCATTTCGCATCGCCACCCTGCCCTGCCGCTACGGTGAGAAAATCGTTCTGCGCCTGCTGCATCAGGTGGAGCAGGCGCTGGACCTGGAGGCGCTCGGCCTCTCCCCGGAGCAGCTTGCCGCCTTTGTCTCGGTGCTCAATCAGCCCCAGGGGCTGCTGCTGGTCACCGGCCCAACCGGCAGCGGTAAGACCATCACGCTCTACAGCGCCCTGCAGAAGCGAAACCGCGATGAGGTTAATATTTGCAGCGTAGAGGATCCGCTGGAAATTCCCATCGCCGGCATGAATCAAACGCAGATCAACCCGCGATCCGGACTCACCTTTAACAGCGTTCTGCGCGCGCTGCTGCGTCAGGATCCGGATGTTGTTATGGTCGGCGAAATCCGCGATGCGGAGACCGCAGAAATTGCGATCAAAGCGGCGCAAACCGGACACCTCGTACTCTCAACGCTGCACACCAACTCAACCAGCGAAACGCTTATTCGCCTGCAGCAGATGGGGATCGCCTGCTGGATGCTCTCATCCGCGCTATCGCTGGTCATTGCTCAGCGCCTGGTGCGCAGGCTCTGCCCGCACTGCCGCCGGAAGGCTGATGGCGGCATTGACGTGCCGCACAGCCTGTGGCCGCGTCGGCTGCCCCGCTGGCAGGCGACGGGCTGTCGGCACTGCTATCACGGCTACTATGGGCGCCTGGCGCTATTTGAGGTGCTCCCGATAGGCACCGCGCTGCAGCAGGCTATTTCCCGGGGGCTGAGCGCGGTGGAAATTGAGGCCCTGGCGCGTGAGGCCGGAATGACGACGCTGTTTGAAAGCGGCTGCCTGGCCATTGAGCAGGGGCTGACCTGCTTTGAAGAGGTGGTCCGCGTGCTGGGGCTCCCCCATGGCGACTGAACGCCTTTGGCGCTGGCGCGGGCTTGATGCTAAAGGATCGCTGTGCCACGGCTCGCTGTGGAAAAGCTCCCGCCAGGAGGCGATGCAGGCGCTGCAGCATGAACGGATTATCCCCCTCGCGCTCCGCCGCTGTGCGGTACGCAGCGCGCTTTGGCATCCGCGCCACAGCGGTCAGGTTATCCACCAGCTGGCGACCCTCCTGCAGGCGGGGCTGCCGCTCGCCGAGGGGCTCGAGCTGCTGGCGCAGCAGCAGACGGGCGCGCAGTGGCAGGCGCTGCTGCGAACGCTGGCTCAGGATCTCGCGCAGGGCATCGCGCTTTCCAGCGCGCTGGAAAGATGGCCGCAGGCGTTTCCTCCGCTCTATCTGGCGATGATCCGCACCGGGGAACTTACCGGTAAGCTGGATCTTTGCTGCTTTCATCTGGCTCGCCAGCAGCAGGAACAGCTGCAGCTGAGCGAAAAGGTCAAAAAGGCGCTGCGCTATCCGCTGATCGTTCTGCTTCTGGCGCTGCTGGTGGTAATGGGTATGCTCACCTTTGTTCTGCCGGAGTTTGCCGCTATCTACCAGACGTTCAACACGCCGCTCCCTCTGCTGACCAAAGCGGTGATAAGCGCCGGAGAAGGCCTCAGCGGCAGTTGGCCGCTGCTGCTGCTGATGGCGATACTGCCGTTTCTCCTCAACCGGCTGGCCCATCGTCGCGGCTCGTGGCTACTCCGACGACAAAGGCTGCTTCACGCTTTGCCGGTAGTCGGAAAGCTGATAGGCGGGCAGCGGCTCAGCCAGATATTTACCGTTCTAACCCTCACGCAGAGCGCCGGCATCAGCTTTATGCAGGGCCTGGAGAGCGTCGAAGAGACGCTAAGCTGCCCGCTTTGGCGCCAGAGGATCCATCAGGTTAATACGCAGATTGCCCGCGGGACCGCCATCTGGCAGGCGCTGGCGAACAGTGAAGGATTTACCCCGCTCTGCCTGCAGCTCATCCGCACCGGTGAGGCTTCAGGGTCGCTGGATATCATGCTGGAGAACCTGGCCCGCCATCATAGCGAACGCACGCACCGCCAGGCAGAGGGCCTGGCCACGCTGCTGGAACCGATGCTGCTGCTGATAACCGGCGCCGTCGTTGGCATCCTGGTGGTGGCGATGTATTTGCCCATTTTTCATCTGGGCGACGCCATTAGCGGAATGGGGGGATAGCGGCTGGCGCAGGAGGTGCGCCAGCAAACGGCACTACAGGCTGTTGAACACGCGGTTCTCTTGTTCCTGTACGCGAATAAAGGTCGTGCGTTTGGTCAGCTCTTTCAGGCGGGAAGCGCCAACATAGGTGCAGGCAGAGCGCAGGCCGCCGAGGATATCGCGGGCGGTGTTCTCAACCGGGCCGCGCAGGGGCAGCTTAACGGTTTTACCTTCCGCCGCGCGGTACTGAGCAACGCCGCCAACGTGACGGGTCATCGCGGATTCGGAGCTCATGCCGTAGAACAGCATAAACTTCTCGCCGTTCTCTTCAACAACGGTGCCGCCGCTCTCTTCGTGACCTGCCAGCATACCGCCGAGCATGACGAAATCAGCGCCGCCGCCGAAGGCTTTCGCGACATCGCCCGGCGTGGTGCACCCGCCGTCGCTGACGATCTGACCGCCCAGGCCGTGGGCCGCATCGGCGCATTCGATAACCGCAGAGAGCTGCGGGTAGCCAACGCCGGTTTTCACGCGGGTAGTACACACGGAACCCGGACCGATGCCGACCTTCACGATATCCGCGCCGGACAGAATCAGCTCTTCGCACATTTCGCCGGTCACGACGTTACCCGCGCAGATCGTTTTCAGCGGCCAGGCTTCGCGCGCCTTCGCCACGAACTGCACAAAATGCTCGGAATAACCGTTTGCCACATCAATACAAACGAAGCCGAGCTGCGGGTTCTGCGTCAGGATCTGTTTGGTTTTTTCGAAATCAACATCCGACGTGCCGGTAGAAACCATGACGTACTTCAGCACATCGGCGGGCGTGGTCTGCACAAAGCTGCGCCACTCTTCTACGCTGTAGTGCTTATGGACGGCAGTCAGGATCCCGAAAGAAGCCAGCGCTTTTGCCATACTAAATGTACCGACGGTATCCATATTCGCGGCGATGATCGGCACGCCGGACCAGGAGAGGCCAGAATGTTTAAAAGTGAATTCACGTTCCAGTTCAACATCAGAACGACTTTTGAGGGTAGAGCGCTTGGGGCGGATAAGAACGTCTTTAAAACCAAGCTTCAGATCTTCTTCAATACGCATGTGCGAATTCCTGGGGTTAATTGCATTATTGTGAGAGCACAACTCCAGTGACGTTATCATACGCACGAATCATGACCGCGCAAGACTGCGATTTTCACTTTTTTTACGCTACAATCGTACAAATTTACCTGGTGAATTGAGAAATGCGCGATCGCGACAATCAGCGGCCAGAGCGTTATTTTTAACCATTTGATTTATATGTACAAAGCAATCCAGTATTCGTCGTAAAAGTCTCTTCCGGCTCGAAGCAGCCTGACGGGCCCCCACCGCAGAGTCACGGCTCGTGAAGCGCGGGCGCTGCTGAAAAGTCAATGTGTATATGGTCAGTTTCAGGAACGGGGTATATGAGGTATACGGTAGCGTTAACGGGCGGCATCGGTAGCGGTAAAAGCACCGTAGCCGATGCATTCTCTCACCTCGGTGTTAACGTTATTGACGCCGACGTTATCGCCCGCCAGGTGGTCGAGCCAGGAACCTCTGCGCTACTGGCGATTGCCGCTCGTTTCGGCCAACAGATGATTAACGATGACGGCACGCTGAACCGCCGCAGCCTGCGGGAACGCATCTTCGCTCACTCTGATGATAAAACCTGGCTTAACGCGCTGCTGCACCCGCTCATTCAGCAGGAAACCCGCCGTCAAATTCAGGCGGCGTCCTCTCCTTATGTTCTCTGGGTCGTTCCCCTGTTAGTGGAAAACAATCTCGTCGCCAACGCCGACCGCGTGCTGGTCGTCGATGTTGCAAAAGAGACGCAAATAGCGCGAACCATACTGCGCGATCGGGTTAGCCGTGAGCACGCAGAACGCATTCTCGCCGCCCAGGCCACGCGTGAACAACGCCTCGCCGCTGCGGATGATGTCATTGAAAATATGGGCCCTCCGGATGCCATCGCATCGGATGTCGCCCGCCTGCATGAAAAGTATCTAATGCTGGCATCGCAGGCCGCCTCACAGGAAAAATCGTAATGCATACCCCCGTTCTATTTGAACATCCCCTCAATGAGAAAATGCGCACCTGGCTGCGTATTGAATTTTTGATTCAACAGCTCTCGGTGCACCCGACGATCGCCACCTACTCGGATGCGCTCCACTTCTTCCGTAATACGGGCGATCTGCTGGACGTTCTCGAACGCGGCGAGGTGCGGACGGATCTGCTCAAAGAGCTCGAGCGGCAGCAGCGTAAACTGCAGTCCTGGGCAGAAGTGCCGGGCGTCGACCGCGGGCGTATTGACGAATTGCGCCAACAGCTGAAGCACGCCGGCAGCGCGCTGATGTCCGCCCCGCGCATCGGTCAGTTCCTGCGAGAGGATCGTTTAATTGCGCTGGTTCGCCAGCGACTGAGCATTCCGGGAGGCTGCTGCAGTTTCGATCTCCCCACGCTGCATATCTGGCTGCATATGCCTCAGGAGTATCGCGACGAGCAGGTTGATAGATGGTTGGCGAGCCTGCAGCCGCTCACCCAGGCGCTGGTGCTGATCCTCGATTTGATTCGCAACTCGGCGCCCTTTCGCAAGCAGACCAGCCTCAACGGTTTTTATCAGGATAACGGCGATGATGCCGATCTGCTGCGCCTACGCCTCGATCTTGCCAGCCAGCTTTATCCGCAAATTTCTGGCCATAAAAGCCGCTTTGCCATTCGCTTTCTCCCGCTGGACAGCGAACTCGGCATCGTCCCCGAGCGCTTTGATTTTGAACTGGCCTGTTGTTAAGGAGGAAAGATGTCAAAAGAGACAACCGTTAACTGCCCGACCTGCGGTAAAAATGTGGTCTGGAATGAGCACAGCCCGTTTCGGCCATTTTGCTCAAAACGCTGCCAGCTGATTGATTTAGGAGAGTGGGCTGCGGAAGAAAAGCGCATTCCCAGCGCAGGCGACCTGTCCGATACCGATGACTGGAGCGAACAGCAGCAGTAGCGCCGCGGCGGCAGAAAATCCCGGAGATGACCTTGCGTCCTGTCCGGGTGATGTTCTCAGCGGGCGGCGTGCACTAATTTGCTGATAATGGGTTCGTTGGCCGGCGGAAACTCCTCGGCCAGCAGCGCCCGCTGGGCAATCCAGCGCCCCGGCTGCCCCTCTTTACCCCAGGGTTCGCCCTCCCAGTCGTCCACCAGCCAGAACCACAGCGTGATATGCCGGTCGGGGAACTGATACTCCAGCTTATCAAACAGGCTGGACGCGCGTACGGTAATGCCGACCTCTTCCTGCAGCTCGCGCACCAGCGCCTGCTCGGCCGACTCTCCCGCTTCAATTTTGCCACCGGGAAACTCGAGCTTATTGGCCATATGCGCATCGGCGGCACGCTGGGTAATAAAGATTTCACCCTGCGGGTTACGGATGATACCAACGGAGATTTGCAGTATTTTCATTGCGTTAATTCCATAAAAAAGGCGCAGATATCTGCGCCTTCATTTTTATTCTCTGAGCTTAGCTCAGACGACCATGGCACTGCTTATATTTTTTACCGGAACCACACGGGCAAGGATCGTTCCGGCCAACCTTACGCTCGCCGGTTTCCTCAGCCAATGCGGCCGCCGCCAGGGTATCGTCATCCTGATGGCTCAGCTGCTGCATCTGCGCCAGGCGCTCCGCCTCTTCGCGACGCTGCTGCTCCATCGCTTCAACTTCTTCCGGCATCCGCACCTGTACCTTGCTCAGGGTGCTGATCACTTCATACTTCAGGGATTCAAGCATCGACGCAAACATCGAGAACGATTCACGCTTGTATTCCTGCTTCGGATCTTTCTGCGCGTAGCCGCGCAGATGGATACCCTGACGCAGGTAGTCCATCGCCGCCAGGTGCTCTTTCCACAGGGAATCCAGGGTCTGCAGCATCACGCCTTTTTCGAAATGACGCATCATTTCGGTACCCACGACTTCTTCTTTACGCTGATAGGTTTCTACCGCGTTCTGCAGAATACGCTCACGCAGGGTTTCTTCATGCAGCTCAGGCTCTTTGTCCAACCACTCTTTGAGCGGCAGATCGAGATCGAAGTCGTTTTTCAGACGTTCCTGCAGGCCTTCGACATCCCACATTTCCTCCAGGGACTGCGGCGGAATGTGCGCATCGATAGTCGTTTTGAAAACGTCTTCGCGAATGCTGTTAATGGTTTCGCTAACATCAGAGACGTCCAGCAGTTCGTTACGCTGGCTGTAGATGGCGCGACGCTGGTCGTTAGCCACGTCATCATATTCCAGCAGCTGCTTACGAATATCAAAGTTGCGGCTTTCAACCTTACGCTGCGCGTTGGCGATCGCTTTGGTGACCCACGGGTGTTCAATCGCTTCGCCCGGCTTCATCCCCAGCTTACGCATCATGCCCGACACGCGGTCAGAGGCAAAGATGCGCATCAGGGCATCTTCCATCGACAGATAGAAACGAGAAGAACCGGCATCGCCCTGACGACCTGAACGGCCGCGCAGCTGGTTATCGATACGGCGAGACTCATGGCGCTCGGTACCGATAATGTGTAAACCACCGGAGGCCAGCACCGCTTCGTGACGCACCTGCCAGTCGGCTTTGATCTGAGCGATCTGCTCTGGAGTCGGATCTTCCAGCGCGGCGACTTCCGCCTGCCAGCTGCCGCCCAGCACGATATCCGTACCACGACCGGCCATGTTGGTGGCGATGGTGACCGCAGCCGGGTAGCCGGCCTGAGCCACGATATCCGCTTCGCTGGCGTGGAACTTGGCGTTCAGGACATTGTGTTTGATGCCCGCTTTGGTCAGCTCCTGCGAAACCACTTCCGATTTTTCAATAGAAATCGTACCCACCAGAACCGGCTGGCCGGCGGCTGTACGCTCTCGGATATCTTCGATGATCGCCTGAATTTTTTCTGCTTCGGTCATATAGACCAGATCCGCCATATCCTTACGGATCATCGGACGGTTGGTCGGTACAACGACGGTATCCAGCTTATAGATAGAGCTGAATTCGAACGCTTCGGTATCCGCAGTACCGGTCATCCCCGCCAGCTTCTCGTACAGACGGAAGTAGTTCTGGAAGGTGATGGACGCCAGCGTCTGGTTCTCGTTCTGGATATCAACGCCTTCTTTGGCTTCGACGGCCTGGTGCAGACCGTCTGACCAGCGACGACCCTGCATGGTACGACCGGTGTGCTCATCGACGATAATGACTTCGCCATCTTTTACGATGTAGTCAACGTCGCGGGTGAACAGCACGTGCGCGCGCAGCGCCGCGGTCACGTGGTGCATCAGCATAATGTTAGTCGGTGAATACAGGGATTCGCCTTCATCCATAATGCCTTCGTTGACCAGCAGCTCTTCAATCAGCACCAGACCGCGTTCGGTCAGGTTCACCTGACGCGCCTTCTCGTCTACCGAGAAGTGGCCTTCACCGGTAAAGGTGTCGGAGTCCTCTTTATCCTGGCGCACCAGGTGAGGGATGATCTTGTTCACTTTCTTGTACATTTCCGAGCTGTCTTCAGCCGGGCCGGAAATGATCAGCGGCGTACGCGCTTCATCGATAAGAATGGAGTCAACCTCATCCACCAGCGCATAGTGCAGCTTACGCTGTACGCGCTCTTCCGGACTGAACGCCATGTTATCGCGCAGATAGTCGAAGCCGTATTCGTTGTTGGTGCCGTAGGTGATATCGGCGGCGTAAGCTTCACGCTTGGCCGGAGCTGGCAGGCCCGACATGTTGATACCGACGGTCATACCGAGGAACTCAAACAGCGGACGGTTGTTTTCAGCATCACGCTGCGCCAGGTAGTCGTTGACGGTCACGACGTGCACGCCTTTACCGGACAGCGCGTTCAGGTAGGCCGGGAGGGTAGCGGTCAGCGTTTTACCTTCACCGGTACGCATTTCTGCGATGCAGCGCTCGTTGAGCACCATGCCGCCAAGCAGCTGTACGTCAAAGTGACGCATACCGAATACGCGCTTACTGGCTTCACGTACCACGGCAAAGGCTTCCGGGATCAGGCTTTCTACGCTTTCGCCTTTTGCCAGACGCGCGCGGAACTCTTCTGTTTTAGCCTTCAGCTCATCATCAGAGAGCTTCTCCATAGCAGGTTCCATGGAGTTAATCAGCGCCACGGCTTTGCGCATACGGCGCAGTGTACGATCGTTACGGCTACCGAAAACTTTAGTTAATAATTTGATTAGCATAATAAAATCTCAAACGCCCCGCGATGCGGAGTCACAAAAAATAGAATGATCCGTTTTTAGTTCAGCTGAGGCGTTGGGGTCCGGCGCGTATCCCGGTGACCTGGCTAATCCAGGCGGAGACGCAAAAAGCGCGATGGGAGGGGTTGTATGCCGCCTGATGCACAATGACCGGCGGCTTGCTTTCCTGCGTCAGCAGCGCGCTGAGCGTATCAAGCAGGGCCAGATGCTGCGCCTGTAGTGGCGAAGACTCTTCCGCAACCGGCAGCGCCTGGGGCGCCATGGCAAATGAGAGATGACGGATAACCGTGCGGATGGCGTGCTGATGCCAGTAGTCGACGGTAAAGTTTGGCCGGCGGTTGGCTTCCAGCAGAGCAAGCTGGGAGAAATTAACTTTATTCGGCGTGTGGCTGCTGGCCGTTGCTTTCGCCGGTGATGCCGTTTCGTGACTATTGCTTAACGCAGGCAGGCCAAAGCTAGCCGCGACCATCCCCAACAGGAGATGCGGCCAGAAATACCGTCTGCCAAACTGTCGCCAGCGCGTCAGCAATCCACTCACGTCCATTACCTTTAGTTGAAGCAACCCCAGGAAATAATTTTGCGCCCAAATATTACCATTAATACCGCGCCACGGCAGCAGGAATGAAAGCTTTGCGCAGGTAAAAGCGGTCAATTAAGCAGCGAACGCGCGGCGTCAGCGATGGTTGAATCGGAGTGAAATGAGAACCGGGAGGTAAAAAAGAAAAACGACTGGCTCCCTGGCCGGAGAGAGTACCAGGTTACCAGTCGATTTTACTGAATGGTCAGGCTTACGCCATAACCATTGATGGTGCACGGAATGCCAGCGGCATTTCTGCTTCGTCTTCGAAGGTCACATACTCCCAGGCTTCCTGTTTTGCCAGAACGGCCTGCAGCAGTTTGTTATTCAACGCGTGACCTGATTTGAACGCCGTGAATGCGCCGATGATATTGTGACCACACATAAACAGGTCACCAATCGCATCCAGCATTTTGTGGCGGACAAACTCATCTTCAAAGCGTAAGCCGTCTTCGTTCAGTACGCGATAATCGTCAACAACGATGGCACAATCGAAGCTGCCGCCCAAGCACAGGCCGCGGGACTGCAGATATTCGATATCACGCATAAAACCGAAGGTACGCGCACGGCTAATCTGGCGCATAAATGCATCAGCAGAGAAGTTCATCGCATAGCGCTGGTTGCTTGAGTCAATCGCCGGATGGTTAAAATCGATGGTAAAGTCCAACGAAAAACCATTGTACGGCTTAAACTCAGCCCACTTGTCGCCATCTTCAACGCGAACGGTCTCTTTAATGCGCACAAATTTCTTGGCGCAGTTCAGTTCATCGATGCCGGCATCCAGCAGCAGATAAACGAACGGAGCAGCACTGCCGTCCATAATCGGGATTTCCGGCGCATCGACTTCAATAACAATGTTGTCAATGCCCAGGCCAGCCAGTGCGGCATTCAGGTGCTCGACCGTTGAAATCCGCACGTCATGCTCGTTCACCAGGCAAGTACAGAGCATGGTATCACGCACAGATTTGGCATCAGCCGGAAAATCAACCGGTGGATTCAAGTCGGTGCGACGATAGATGACCCCGGTATTTGCCGGCGCAGGTCGTAACGTCAGTGTGACTTTCTTGCCGGTATGCAAACCGACGCCAGTCGCCTGAACGATACGTTTAAGAGTCCTTTGTTTGATCATCGTATAATCTCGCCAAGTTACCTATCCAACCGAAGTGTATAACACTTTCGGACGGGCAGTTTAGCACAAAGAGCGCTGATGCCCAACTTCCAGCCAATTCTTAATCGGCTTGCTTGCGCAGGAAGGCCGGGATATCCAGATAATCCGGCTCTTTCGCGGTTTGCGGCGTATTGTCGTTCACCACTTTCGCTGCCGGTTTCTGCTCTTGATTCAGCGGCGCCATACCGTGCTGCTGATAGCGATCCATTACCGGCTGCTGAACCTGCTTGTTGGTTACCAGGGTAATTTCCGGACGTTTGTCCATGCCAATACCGGTCGCAACCACGGTCACGCGCAGCTCGTCGTTCATATCCGGATCCAGAGAAGTACCAATAACCACGGTAGCGTTATCCGATGCGAATGCGCGGATAGTGTTACCTACGGTTTCGAACTCATCCAGACGCAGGTCGAAGCCAGCGGTGATGTTGACCAGAACGCCGCGCGCGCCGGACAGATCGATATCTTCCAGCAGCGGAGAAGAAATCGCCATTTCAGCCGCTTCTTCCGCACGGTCTTCACCGCTCGCCACGCCGGAGCCCATCATCGCGTAGCCCATTTCGGACATCACGGTGCGCACGTCCGCAAAGTCGACGTTCATCAGACCCGGACGGGTAATCAGCTCGGCGATACCCTGCACAGCGCCTTTCAGCACGTCGTTTGCTGCGCCGAAGGCGTCCAGCAGCGAAATGCCGCGGCCAAGAACTTTCAGCAGCTTGTCGTTCGGGATAGTGATCAGTGAATCGACGTGCTTGGAGAGCTCGGTGATCCCCTGCTCGGCAAAAGCCATACGCTTCTTGCCTTCAAAATTGAAGGGCTTGGTCACAACCGCAACGGTCAGGATACCAAGATCCTTCGCCACTTCTGCGACCACAGGTGCCGCACCGGTACCGGTACCGCCGCCCATACCTGCCGCGATAAACACCATGTCTGCGCCGTCGAGAGCAGCACGCAGCGCTTCACGGTCTTCATCCGCCGCATTGCGGCCGACTTCCGGGTTGGCGCCCGCGCCCAGACCTTTGGTAATACCGCTACCAATCTGAATAGTCTGGCCAACGGCCGTTTTACGCAGCGCCTGCGCGTCGGTGTTCACCGCGAAGAATTCCACACCCTCGATGCGCTCGCGCACCATGTGCTCTACGGCATTACCGCCGCCGCCACCGACGCCGATGACTTTAATCACCGCGTCGTTGGTTAATTCCATTGGTTCAAACATAGTTTCTCTCCGTCTTGTGCCTGTCGCCTGAGAACGCTAATTTTCTGCGTTCTCTTAAAAAATTAAAACTCTTTTCGCAGCCAGCTATTTAGTCGCTTAATCCACGAGCCAACTGATGCAGTTACGCGTTTTTCCACTTCTGCTTCACCACTAAGATGAGACTCCTTCCCGTAGTGCAGCAACCCAACCGCCGTTGAATAATACGGCTCCTGGGCATAATCCGTTAAACCGGTAATGTTCAGCGGCGCACCGATACGCACCTGCGTATGGAATACCCGCTGCGCACAGGCGGCAAGGCCTTCAATTTGCGCCGCGCCGCCGGTTAACACAATCCCCGCAGCCAGATGGTGCTTCACGCCCTGCTGGCGGAGCTGCTCCTGCAACTGTAGGATCTCTTCATTGACCAGGTTGAGCAGTTCGGTATAGCGCGGCTCAATAACCTCTGCCAACGTCTGACGCTGCAGGCTGCGCGGCGGGCGTCCGCCTACGCTCGGAACTTCGACGTTTTCGTCTTTACCGACGATTGAGCCCAGCGCGCAGCCGTGGCGCACCTTGATCGCTTCGGCATCGCTCGGCGGCGTACCGAAGGCGTAGGCGATATCGCTGGTCACCACGTTGCCCGCGTACGGGATCACTTTGGTATGACGCAGCGCGCCGCCGGTATACACGGCGATATCCATTGTACCACCGCCGATGTCCACCACGCAGACACCCAGCTCACGTTCATCTTCCGTCAACACGGAATAACTGGCCGCTAAACCGGCGAAAATAAGCTGATCCACTTTCAGACCGCAGCGCTCCACCGCTTTAACAATATTTTTTGCCATATCGTTATGGCAGGTAATCAAATGTACTTTTGCCTGCATACGCACGCCAGACAGGCCAACCGGGTTTTTAATCCCCTCCTGGTAGTCGATGGCGTACTCCTGCGGGATGACGTGCAGCACGCGATGCTCATCGCGTACGCGGACCGACTTGGCGGTATGCACCACGTTCTCAACGTCGTCCAGCGTCACCTCTTCTTCTGAAATCGGCACCATACCAATTTCATTTTGACAGCTAATATGTTTACCTGAAAGCGCCAGGTACACTGACGAAATCTGGCAATCAGCCATCAGTTCGGCCTGGTCAATGGCGCGCTGTACGCATTTCACCACGGATTCCAGGTCGTTAACCCCGCCTTTATCCATACCACGCGATGGGCAGCTGCCCACGCCAATGATATTAACCACGCCGTCGGGCAGAACTTCCCCTACTAAAGCGGCAACCTTCGCGGTGCCAATCTCCAGTCCAACTACCAGCTTTCTGTCCGTCGCCTTGATCATTGTTGTTCTGCCTGTGCCTGATTCTGTTGTTGATTAGTTTCCTCAGCGGGAGCAGGCACCCAGCCTACCGCCGCGCCCGAGTCATAGCGCAAATCAACGTAGCTTATCCGTTTGCCATCGGTCTGCGCCTGCTGCTGAAGAACCGGGTAAAGTTCCATAAAGCGCTGAAGACGTTTCATGGTGTCGCCTCGGCCAAGGTTGAGCTTAATATCGTTATTAAGCGTCAGCTGCCAGGAGCGACGCGCGGTCATCGCCGCCACTTTCAACGTGAATTTATCCTTTGCCAGCACCTGCCCCATGTCGCGATATCCTTGCAACACTTCGTTCTCGCTGCCTTCCGGGCCATACAGCATCGGTAAATTCTGTTTATTGGTGCGATCCGCCGGGACGCTGAAAGAATTACCTTCTACGTCCACCATATGCTGATCATTCCAACGCGCAATCGGCACATATTCAACCAGATGAATCTTCAATTCGTCCGGCCACTGCTTTCTGACGCTCGCCTGTTTAATCCACGGCAGGCGCTCAATCTGACTTTGGATGATATTCACATCCTGGGTCATAAAGGTTCCCGGAGAACCCAGCGCCAGAATTGCCTGGCGAATATCGTCATTACGCGTGTAGTGACGCTCACCGGTTACCACCATCTTGGACAGCGGTAAACGCTGTGCGTCTTCCATCCAGCCCAGAACCATCCACCCGCTGACCAATACGGTACACAGCACCGCCAGCAGGAAGAAAATCCCCGCCAGTCGAGTTCCATTACTTCGGCGCGAAGAAGACATTTCCTCTTCTTCGTGGTTCCGCGTATTCAGCGCAGCCTGCGACATATCACCCCGCCAGGTCCAAAATTCGAACAACAAGCTGTGAGAAGCTCATCCCCGCCTGACGCGCCGCCATCGGCACCAGGCTATGGCTGGTCATGCCAGGAGAAGTGTTCGCTTCCAACAGATAAAACTGGCCATCGCTGTCCAGCATGACGTCAATCCGTCCCCAGCCGCTACAGCCGAGAACATTCCAGGCTTTCAGTACCAGGGCCTGAATTTCTGACTCGCGGGCAGGATCCTCACAACCAGGGCAGAAATATTGCGTCTCATCAGAGAGATACTTCGCTTCATAATCATAGAAGGTTCCAGCCACATGGATACGAATTGACGGTAAAATTTCTTCACCGACGATAGCAACGGTGAATTCAGGTCCACTGAGCCATTTCTCAATCAGAACTTCATCATCATGCTGAAAAGCCAGCGCCAATGCATTGTGTAATTCACAGCTTTCGCTAACTTTCGACATGCCGACGCTTGAACCTTCACGGCTCGGCTTAATAATCAGCGGCAGCCCAAGCGCCGTAATCTGCTGCGCGACCTCCGCGGTAAGGCCCGCGTTGAACTGCGAACGGGTCAGCGCCACCCAGGGAGCAACGGGTAAGCCCGCGCCCTGCCACAGTAATTTACTGCGCACTTTATCCATCGAGATCGCCGAAGCCATCACGCCGCTGCCGGTATATGGCAGCTCAATCAGCTCCAGCAGCCCCTGCAACGTTCCATCTTCTCCACCGCGGCCGTGCAAAGCAATAAACGCTTTCTGAAAACCCAGCTGCTTTAGCCGGGTAATGTCGACATCACGGGGATCGACAGGATGAGCGTCAACGCCCGCCTCACGCAGCCCGGCAAGCACCGCCGCGCCGGAGTTGAGCGACACCTCTCGCTCGGCGGAGGTCCCGCCGAAAAGAACCGCGATCTTATCAGCCACGGCGCTCCTCCTCCGCTTTATGCGGCATGAGTTTGATTTCAGCCAGGTGGCGGGCAATTTTTCCGATATTCCCCGCGCCCTGCACCAGCACCAGATCGTTCCCGGTCAGCACCGACGCCAGCATCTCTGCCGCCTGGGCCGGATCGGAAAGCAGAATTGGGTCCACCTTGCCGCGGCCGCGAATTGTGCGGCACAGGGAGCGGCTATCCGCCCCCGGGATCGGCGCTTCGCCGGCGGAATAAACGTCCAACATCAGCAGCGCGTCGACCTGGGTCAGCACGTTGGCAAAATCGTCGTACAGATCGCGCGTACGGGTAAAGCGGTGCGGCTGGAACAGCATCACCAGATTTTTATCCGGCCAGCCGGCACGGGCCGCTTTGATGGTCGCATCCACCTCCGTCGGGTGATGGCCGTAATCATCAATCAGCATCGCGCTGCCGCTTTTACCGTTGACCTCAGCCAGCGGATATTCGCCGAGGAAATCAAAGCGACGGCCGGTGCCCTGGAAGGCTTCCAGCGCCCGCAGGATCGCGTCGTCTTCAATGCCCTCTTCCGTCGCCACCGCCACGGCCGCCGCCGCATTCAGGGCATTATGGCGCCCCGGCGCGTTTAGCGTGACCTGAATAACCTCTTTGTCCTGACGTACGAGGCGGAAATGGCCCTGCGCGCCAAGCTGGCGATACTCTTCAATACGCACGTCGGCATCGTCGCTAAACCCGTAGGTCGTCGTCTGGCGGCCGACGCGCGGCAGCAGTTCACGAATGACCGGATCGTCCACGCACATCACCGCGCGTCCGTAGAACGGCAGGTTGTGCAGGAAGTTAACGAACGTCTGCTTCAGGTTTTCAAAATCGCCGTGGTAGGTATCCATGTGATCGGCTTCGATATTGGTCACAACGGCCACCATCGGCTGCAGATGCAGGAACGACGCGTCGCTCTCATCCGCTTCCGCAATCAAATAGCGGCTGTGCCCAAGACGGGCGTGCACGCCCGCGGCCTTAACCAGCCCACCGTTGACGAAGGTCGGATCGAGGCCGGCCTCCGCATAAATACTCGAGACCATCGCGGTGGTCGTGGTTTTACCGTGCGTGCCGGCAATAGCGATGCCGTGACGAAAACGCATCAGCTCCGCCAGCATCTCTGCGCGACGGATAACCGGAATACGCGCTTCATGGGCGGCAACAATCTCCGGGTTTTCCGCAGAGATTGCGCTGGAAACCACCACCACGCTGGCATCGCGCACGTTTTCAGGGCGATGGTTGAAATAGATCGTGGCGCCAAGCTTAGCCAGCTGCTGCGTAACCGGATTCGGCGCCAGGTCGGAGCCGGAAATCTGATAGCCTTCGTTGGCCAGAACTTCGGCAATACCGCCCATACCGGCACCGCCAATGCCAACAAAGTGAATGTGCCGGACGCGACGCATCTCGGGCACTATGGAACGCAGTTTTGCCAAATCTTGTGTATTCATTCTTTACGCCATCAACTTCTCTATTCGGGCGGTGAGATTCACCGCGATTAGCGCGCCAGTGCTGCGGCGCTCACTTCTTCCGCTACCCGCTCGGTAGCATCCGGAATCGAGGCTCTACGCGCCCGTTCCGCCATATCCAGCAGCGTTTCACGATCCCAGCCGGCCAGGGTTTGCGCCACGGCATCCACCGTGAACTGGGGCTGTTCGAGAATTTTCGCGGCTCCCGCTTTCTCCAGCGGCAGCGCGTTCCAGTACTGCTGACGATCCTTATGCTGAAACGGCACAAACAGCGCCGGTAATCCTGCGGCGGCGATTTCGCTCACCGTCAGCGCGCCGGAACGACATACCACCACGTCGGCCCAGGCATACGCTGCCGCCATATCATCAATAAATTCGGTCACCTTATGCTGCGGCTGCCCGGCATCAGCGTACGCCTGCTGTACCGTCTGCTGGGCGCCTTTGCCGCTCTGGTGCCAGATGGTGACCGCGCCGTGCAGCTTCCCGGCCACCACCGGCATAGTCTGGTTCAGTACGCGGGCGCCCTGCGAGCCGCCAACCACTAAAA